>NZ_JACEHK010000006.1 GCF_025377685.1 Anaerobacillus sp. CMMVII
AATTGAAATAGAGGAAGACGATACCCCGAGGATTTATTATAATTTTCAAGAGCCAATTGAAGGAATGAAAGTATCATAGAGTTAGAGAAAGCTTAGGACATTTTCTAAGCTTTTTTTCATGTAGTAGCATTTCCCAAAAAAATTTGTTCTACTTATTTTTATTGCGAGTATAAATGAATGATTAAATTTCAAAGGAGGAATTGTATGAGAATTGTAAAGTTATCATCAGAAGTAACAAACTTTGGTACCGTTAGAAGCATGTAAGCTATATTTTAAGAATGTTCTCCCATGGGCAAATCACTACTTTCCTATAGTTGGAAGTGCCAATAAGATTGCAGCGGATAAAAACTTATATCGATGAAATAGCGTTGTTTGTATATAGTGGAAACATAGTTGCTATTGGGAAAATTGCAAAGTATGAGTTGGACGAAAATAATAGAGTTGCTGGTTTTCAGTTAAGAGAAGATAGCTTTAGGGTATTTGATAACACATATGATTTAGTAAAGCTTGAAAGGAAAATGACAAGTAATGGATATAATGTCTCAATCAACAGGGGACCGGGATGGAATGAAATCCCACAAGAATATGAAAGGGTTGTAATTAATTATTTGGTAGAAAACGAGTGGAAATCATACTTATAATCTTGTTGGAAATGGTGCAGAGGGAAATCCCTCTGTTTTTTATTTCTTAAAACAAAGCTAAGTTTGCTTCAATTATGGTAGCGACATTTCCTAAATATGGTACATGTGTTATTATTATTGTAACTAATAATCTGAAAACGGTGATGCTGATGAGTAGCAATTTTTCATTTTTTAAAGGGAAATGGGATGTACTTGCAAACTTAGGGGAAGCTGCTGAGAGAAATGTCTATCAAGACCCACATACAACTATTATGAAACTTCGCTTGTTTGGTGAAACTTTGACGAAGTTTATTCTTGCTTTAGAAAATATTAAAGAAACATATGATACAAGGCAAGTTGACCGTGAAAATACGTTGCGTCGAGAAGGAATTCTCGAAAGTGAATTAGTCGAATTATTTGAGACAATTCGTCGTAAAGGTAATCGTGCTTCACATGAAGCTGATTACGGGAGCACAGAAGAAGCAAAGTTACTTTTGCGCCTAGCCTATCGTTTATCTGTATGGTTCATGGAGGTTTACGGGGCTTGGGATTTTGAAGCTCCAGAATACATAGAGCCACAAGAGCAATCAATTGTTAATGTAGAAAAACTTCTTCAGGAGTATGATGAAAAGAAAAAACTAGAGGAAGAATTAGCTGAAGCTCGTAAGCAAGCGGAACAAGAGAATGATAATGAGAAAAAAGAACGTAGAAAGAAATCAAAGAAGTTTATCCAGCGTCAGCAATTAACAGAAGCAGAAACTCGTACCATTATTGATGAGAAATTACGTTCTGCCGGTTGGGATGTTGATACTGAGATTTTGAATTATCACAAATACGGAACCCTTCCTGAGAAAAAACGAAATTTGGCTATAGCAGAATGGAAAGTTCAAGGCGGAAGAGTTGATTATGCATTATTCATAGGCAAAAAGCTGGTAGGTTTTATTGAAGCAAAAGCTGAAAAGAAAAATGTACCTGGTGTCCTTGAAAGCCAAACAAAAATCTATGCAAAAAATGTTATTCAAGTAGATGACGAAGAAATTATCTACTCTAGTTCAGAGTACAAAGTACCGTTTTTATTTGCAACAAATGGACGACCATATTTAAGACAGCTCCAAGAACAGTCAGGTATTTGGTTTTGGGATTCTCGTAAACCTAAAGAGCATGCCTGCCCCCTTGAGGGCTGGCACTCTCCTGATGATTTGAAGCTTTTACTTGAACAAGATGAGCAGGAAGCAGATAAACGTTTGGAAGAAGAGGATATTACTAAGTTTGGACTTAGACACTATCAACAAAAAGCAGTTCTTGCTGTGGAACAAGCGTTAAAAGAAGGAAAACGAAGAATGCTCATCGCGAAAGCAACTGGCACTGGCAAGACTAGAACCGCAATTGCATTAATGTATCGTCTCATCACTTCGAAAAAATGCCGTCGCATTCTGTTTTTAGTTGACCGTAGTTCATTAGGTAAACAAACAGAAGATTCATTAAAGGATACAAAGATTGAAGGACTATCTTTTGATAGTATATATGACGTGAAGTCTCTCGATGATATGACTCCGGAAGTAGAAACGAAAGTCCATATTGCAACAGTGCAAGGAATGGTAAGAAGGCTATTTTACAGTGAGAACGAAAAGCTTCCAACTGTTGGACAATATGATTTTATCATTGTGGATGAAGCTCATCGCGGGTATACGAGTGACCGTGAAATGACCGAAGAAGAGTTGTTGTTCCAAGACCAAAATGATTACGTTAGCCAGTATCGCCGTGTTATCGATTATTTTGATGCAGCCTGTTTGGGACTAACTGCTACACCAGCACTTCATACGACTGAAATCTTTGGGATGCCAATCTATAAATACTCCTACAGTGAAGCAGTATTAGATGGTTATTTGGTGGACCACGAACCACCTTATCTGTTTAAAACAGAGCTTTCTAAGGTGGGCATTACTTTTGAAAAAGATGAAGAAGTAGAAGTCTATGACGTTGACAACGGACAAATTCAGCTTGAAAAAATGGAAGATACGGTTAGTTTTGATGTTGAACAATTTAATAAACGTGTCATTACCGAGCCATATAATAGAGCGGTATTAAGTAAATTAACGGATTATATCGACCCGTCAGGTAAGGAGAAGACGCTCATTTTTGCAGCAACTGACCAGCACGCAGATATGGTTGTCAGGCTTTTAAAGGAAGCTTTTAAAGAGCGTGGAGATGAGGTTGAAGACGATGCAATTGTTAAGATTACAGGTTCAATTTATCATCCATTAGCTGCTATCAAACGGTTTAAGAATGAGCGACTACCAAATGTCGTTGTTACGGTGGATTTATTAACGACAGGTATTGATGTTCCTAAAATTACGAATCTTGTTTTCTTACGCCGTGTCCAATCCCGTATCTTGTATGACCAAATGCTTGGGCGTGCTACTCGCCTATGTCCTGAAATTGGCAAAACACATTTTAACATTTATGATGCGGTTGGCATTTATGATAAGCTGAAAAGTTACACCGAAATGAAGCCAGTTGTGAAGCAACAAAATTATAGCATTGGGCAATTGTATGAGTCGCTTTCAAATGCTACCTCTGAAGAAGAAGCAAGCTTTTATCGTGACCAATTAGTTGCAAAAATTCAACGGAAAAAGCAACGTCTTGACGAAGAAGGAAAACAGAAATTCGAGGAACTTTCAAAAGGAAAAAGTGTTGATGATTGGGCAAAAGATATCCAAACGTATAGCCCAGAAACTGCAAAGCAACATAATATCTTATTCGAATACATGGAAACGTATCGAGTCAGAGGAGAAAAACGTTTCATCTCAAATAAAGAAGATAAAATCATTGGAGTTGAACGAGGGTACGGAGAAGGAAATAATAAACCTGAAGATTATTTAGATGGATTTGTTCGTTTCGTAAAAGAAAATATGAACGAAATACCAGCTCTTCACCTTGTTTGCACACGACCAAAAGACTTAACAAGGCAGGATTTACGAGAGTTAATTACCATCCTAGAAACAAAAGGATTTAAGCAATCTCATTTGCAAACTGCTTGGAAGCATGCGAAAAATGAAGAAATTGCTGCTGATATTATTAGTTTCATTCGACAAGCAGCTCTTGGAGAAGCGCTTGTGGACCATGAAACTAGAATTAAGCAGGCAATGCAAAAAGTATACTCATTACACGACTGGACACCGCGGCAGAAAAAGTGGTTGGAACGAATAGAAAAGCAGTTGCTCCAAGTACCTGTATTAGCACCATCACCACAGGATGCTTTTTCAGAAGAACCATTTAAAAGTCATGGTGGCTATAATCTATTGAAGCGAGAATTTGGAGATTTAATTGATGAAGTTGTTTCAACTATAAATGATAGCTTGTACGTTAGTTGATACCTTTAAAGAGAGTTCAAACCTGAGCTCTCTTTTCTTTGAAAAATTTAACTATTACTTGAAACGCTGTCTTCAAGTATTTTTAAGATATAATGTTAGAAGATTAATTACTTTGAATATGGAGGCACTAAATGAATAACCAAGAAATTGTTCAAAAACTATGGAACTTATGTAATGTACTTCGTGATGATGGAATTACTTATCAAGAATATGTAACAGAATTAACATACTTACTTTTCTTAAAAATGATGAAAGAACAAGATACTGAGAAGGAAGTAATCCCAGAAGGCTATAGATGGGATAATTTATTAGAAAAAGAAGGTCTAGAGCTTAAGACATACTATCAAAGATTATTATTAGATTTCGGTAGTAGTGACAACGAGCGCCTACGACAAATTTATAGTGACGCTTCAACAAGTATTACGGAACCTAAGAATTTAGAAAAAATTATTAAATCTATTGATGCACTTGATTGGTATAATGCTAAAGAAGAAGGTTTAGGGAACTTATATGAAGGATTGTTAGAGAAAAATGCGAGTGAAATGAAATCAGGAGCAGGACAATACTTTACTCCTCGAGTGTTAATTGATGTAATGGTAGAACTCGTTGACCCGAAGCCAGGTGAGCGTTGTAATGACCCAGCAGCAGGAACTTTGGGATTTATGATTGCTGCTGACCAATATTTAAAAGAAAAAACAGATAAATATTTTGACTTAGACCCACAAGTTGCTGAGTTTCAAAAGAAAGAAGCGTTTACTGGAATGGAGCTTGTTAAAGGTACTCACAGGCTGGCTTTAATGAATGCCTTACTTCATGATATTGAAGGAAGACTAGAACATGGTGACTCCTTATCAAGTAACGGAAAATGGTTAAAAGGCTTTGACGTTATTTTAACAAATCCCCCATTTGGAACAAAAAAAGGTGGAGAACGAGTTACTCGTGATGATTTAACGTTTGATACATCAAATAAACAGTTAAACTTTTTGCAACTAATCTATAATGCTCTAAAAGATAATGGACAAGCTCGTGCTGCTGTTGTTTTACCGGATAACGTATTATTTGAAAGTGGCGTTGGAGCCCAAATTCGTCGTGACTTAATGGATAAATGTAATTTGCACACAATTCTGCGATTACCAACAGGTATTTTTTATGCACAGGGTGTAAAAACAAATGTATTATTCTTCACTAGAGAAAAAACAGATAAAAATAACACTAAAGATGTTTGGGTGTATGATTTACGAACTAACATGTCAACTTTCGGTAAGCGTAATACGCTAACTAAAGCTCATTTTGAAGGATTTATTAAAGCTTATCAAGCAGTAGACCGCACAAAGGTTGAAGATGAGCGTTGGAACATGTTTACCAGAGAAGAAATAGCTAGAAAAGCAGATAGTTTAGACATAGGTTTGATTGCTGATGAATCCTTATCTGCTTACGACAATCTACCAGACCCAATTGAATCCGCTGAAGAAGCAATTGCTAAACTACAAAAGGCTATGAGCTTACTAAACGAAGTTGTAGAAGAGCTGAAAGCACTGGATGGTAGTGAGGTGGTCAAGTAATGAGTAATAAAAGTAAGAATACTATTAAGGAGACGTTGTCAGAAGCGGTAGTTACACAAAGGGAGCAACCCTATGAAATACCGGAGAATTGGAATTGGGTAAAGTTTGGTAATGTAGCAAAATTATATAATGGATATGCATTTAAAAGTACTGATTATCAAGAAACAGGAATTCCAGTAATTCGGATTTCGGATATTACTGGGGTAAATACGACTTCTAAAAAAGCGGTAAAAGTCCCGAATGAATTATATAATGAGCGGTTTTTAATAAAAAAGGGCGACCTATTAATTGCTATGTCAGGTGCTACTACCGGGAAAACAGGCGTTTATAACTCAAACGAAATAGCACTTCAAAATCAACGTGTGGGAAATATTAAAGAATTAAACACACAATTGCTTTACTCCCTATACAAAAATTATTTTGTATTTAACAATTCTAACGAAATTCTTAGGAAAGCATATGGAGGGGCTCAGCCCAATATAAGTGCTGCTCTAATTGAACAATTGGACTTTCCACTTCCTCCCCTTGAAGAACAAAAACGTATCGCTGAAAAAATTGACCGTCTTTTAAGTAAAATTGAAGAAGCGAAACAATTGATTGAAGAAGCAAAGGAAACGTTTGAACTAAGACGAGCTGCCATTTTACATAAGGCTTTTCGAGGTGAGCTAACTAAAAAGTGGAGAGAATTTAATGGTGAAAATGGGGATTCTCTTGAATATATTCAGGAGTTAAAAGCAAATAACAGTTTTAAAGGAAATGGAGTGATAACAGAGCCATATTGTTTACCCAATGGTTGGAGGTGGGCAAAGCTTGGAGAGTTGTTTCATGTTCAAGTTGGGAGTACTCCTAGTAGAAAAAGGGAGGAATATTGGAGAGGTTCTTTTCCCTGGTTAAGTTCAGGTGAGGTACAATTTAACAAAATAAATAATTCTAGAGAGTCTGTTACAGAATTAGCTGTTAAAGAGTGTCGATTAAAATTATCTCCAAAAGGTTCTATACTTTTTGGTATGATTGGTGAAGGAAAAACAAGAGGGCAGGTAGCTCTACTAAATTTAGATGCTTATCATAATCAAAATATTGCTTCCATTTGGGTTTCAGAAACAAAAATTTCAAGTGTTTATGTATACTATTGGCTGTTGTCACAATATATGAATAATAGACAAAATAGTGCTGGAAATAATCAACCTGCCTATAATAAAAATAGGGTACAAGAATTGTTAATTCCAATAGCACCTTTATCTGAAATTAATATTGTCGTAATTCACCTACAAAAATTATTGGAAGTAGAAGAGGAGATTTATGATTTATTAAATATTCAGGAGAAAATTAGTGACCTGAAACAATCTATCCTTATGAAAGCCTTTCGTGGTGAACTTGGAACCAACGACCCAACTGAAGAAACTGCCATTGAGCTATTAAAACAAGTAATAGAAGAAAAGTTATAATCTATAAAATAAGAGACATCCTTGCGCACAAGTGATGTCTCTTTAAATGTTGAATATTTCTTATATTTCTATACCTGAACCATCAGTATTTAGCTTTTTATTCATAGTATTAAATTGATTAATAAATCTTATTAGGTCATCGCGATTAAATAGAATTACACCATTTCGCCTCGCTAATACTTCAGCACTTTCGGTAAAGTGCCGGTTTGTAATGACGATTTTTTTATTTGCATTATAGTATCCTGCTGCTCCAACTACTTCATATACAGCATCGACACCAACTTTTTTACCTTCACCGTAACATTTTGCTTGAACAACAACTTTATCTTTTTGTTTCTTAAGTAATAAGTCTGCGCCAAAGTCTCCAGACCCAATTGTCACTTCAGCATGATACCCTTGGCTTCTAAAGATTGGAGCTAACGCATGTTCAAATTCCAATCCATTTAGATTATCGAGGTCCTCTATAGAAATACCGCTGAATGACCTAACGTTAAAAATAAGACTTTTGAAGAAACTATATATTTTCTTTAGCCCATATCCAATTAATCCAAAGAAGATGAGAACGTATAACCAGCTAAAGATAAATTTTAAAGCAGGGGTTGGAGAATAGGTGTCAAGGAAACCCAATAAAAAGAACACAACAGCTCCAAAAATGATTTTATTTTTTAACTTCCAATGCCTTACCATTGAAATGATGAAATAGTGGTCCTGTACTTGAAAAACACTTCTACTGTATTTTTTGAATGTGAGTAAATATCGAAATGATAACAACAAGATGATGCCTAAAATAATATATGGAACTATATTTGGGTGCTGCGCTGCAAGAATAAATAAGAAGAATATTGCACCAAATATAAATTCACCCTTACTGTATGACTTCCTTCTTCTGCCCATTGGATATTCCTTCCTTTGTTTTTATGTAAATTTTTCACATAAAGGACAAGGATTATTCCAACTTTTATTTGGTCGATTTAATTAAATCGATTGTTACTTATGTTACGAAGTTATGTGGTAATTTAAAATAATTAGGTAAACACTACCACATCTTTTTCAAAAGTGTCTGCGACCTGACATCGAAACACGTTGAGTGTGGAAACAATTAAAACATAAAAAACCTTCAGTTCTCTACGCTGAAGGTTTTTTAGTATAGGAGAAAAAATGGCACTTTTTCGGCACCACTTGTGATTTTTCGTCCTCGCAGGACCAAAAATAAAAGAGTTTGGAAAAGATCCAAACCCTTAATATGTAAGTATTGGCGGGACTGTGTGGGAATCGAACCCACCGAAGACGGCACGCGCCTCCCATAAGGTTTTGAAGACCTCGGCAAACACCAGTTACACAACCAGCCCCATGTTTTTTGATATAGTTTCATTGTGAAGCAAGGTCATAATGACTTGCCACTCATACATAGTACAATTATTTTAGTATAAAATCAAGTTTAATTCGACAAGTTTTAATGGCAGGTATACCATTTTTAGATAATTACCTTAATCAAGCTATATCAATCTAAATGTGATTGCGAATGCTTTCTATGCAACTGCATATAAAACATAATAGCAACTTAATAGCAAAAAAAATGAATTATGAAATTCATTAAGGTATAATTTTTAAAAATAAATCTATACTATCAGTAGTTCCTTTATCATCTGAGTATGTAGCTCAGCGGTTAGAGCAAACCTTCACGGTTATTTCGCGGGTTCAAGTCCCGCCATACTCACTTAAAAAGTCTAAATTAAGCCACTCATTTTGAGTGGTTTTTTTCATATTCGATAAGTAAGTATATGCGTTTTTAGTACTTGATGTCTAGCTCCAGGCGCCAGCCCCTCTTGGTCAAATAACCTGTCCAATTAAAAGTGAAAGACGCACTTTTTATCGGCCAGAACATTTGCATGTCGGGGCTAAGCGGGCACCTTGCGCTTTTCATACATAAAACCAAGTTTTTCTAACTTCGTGTTTGGCGATTGATAAATGAATAGCTTCTTATTGGGAAAGTTAAAGCTATAGAAATTAGCGTTGGAAGTGTTGGGTGGTGACTTGAGTATGGAAAGTTTTCCGTTTTTTATAATGGTATTGTTAATTGTTTTGTTGTTTTTATCTGCGTTCTTTTCTTCGGCGGAAACGGCTTTTTCAAGTGCGAATCGGATCAGGCTCAAAAATTATGCTGATGAAAACCGCAAAGGAAGTAAGAATGCGTTAATGATCACAGAGCAGTTTGATAAAAGCTTATCGACGATTCTTGTCGGTAATAATGTTGTGAATATTGGGGCGGCAACGATATCCGCGAAGCTTGCGACAGATCTCTTTGGCGCTGGAACTGGAATGATTATTAACACAGTTGTGATGACAACACTTGTTTTAATTTTTGGTGAGATTTTACCAAAATCGTATGCGAAAGAAAATGCAGAGAACTTTGCGTTAAAAATATCGGGTATTTTAGCGTTTTTAATGAGAGTCCTAGCTCCAGTAACGATTATTTTTATCTCGTTAAAAAAGCCATTTCAAAAATGATTACAACGAGTGAACAAAGCCCTTCCGTTACGGAAGAAGAGTTAAAAGTGATGATCAATATCAGCGAAGAAGAAGGGATTATTGATAAAAAAGAACGTGAGCTCGTTCATAGTGCGCTAAATTTTGATGACATTGTTGTCGGCGAAATTTTAACACCAAGAATTGATATGATTGCTGTGGAAGTGAATGCTCCGCATGAAGAAATCCTGCAAATGTTTTTGCTAGAACGATATTCACGGGTGCCAGTCTATCAAGAGAATATCGATAATATTATTGGGATTTTATCAGAGCGGGAGTTCTTGGCTTGTTTAGTTCAGGGAAAAACGTTTTTGGTGAAAGACTTAGTGAGAAAACCAATGTTTGTCGTTGAGTCACTAAAGATTTCTTCGTTACTGCCAGAATTACAAAAAAGCAAAACACATATGGCGATTGTTATTGATGAATTCGGTGGAACAGAAGGGCTTATTACGATGGAAGACATCCTAGAGGAAATTGTCGGAGAAATTTGGGATGAGCATGATGAAAAAATCGTGATTATGAAACAAGTCGATGAAAATACGATCCAGTTTTCGGCTGATTTTTCTCTCACTGATTTTTGTGAATTAATGAATGTTCCCGTTCCTGATAGCTCCTACCACTCGTTAGGAGGCTGGGTCGTTGAAAAATTCGAAAAAATCCCAACGATCGGCGAAGAGCTATCCTATCATCATGTGACAATCATCGTTCATGCGATGGATGGAAAACGAATACGTCAGTTAATCGTCAAGAAAAACCTACAGCTAGAAGAGTGATGAATTTAGGAAGTGAAAATTCATCACTCTTTTTTTAAAATGTTCTTTCGTTACGAAAAAACTATCATATTCCTTGCAACGAAACGACTATTAAGAGTAAAGTATATAGGGAATAACTTGACTTACATACATAGTGAAAAAGTGAAAGAAAGGTTGGTGTGCCGATAATGGGAGACCGCTTTTATACAATTGGAATGGCTGGTCATATCGATCATGGAAAAACAACGCTAACAAAAGCGTTAACAAATATTGATACCGATCGCTTAAAAGAAGAAAAAGAACGGAATATCTCGATTGAATTAGGCTTTGCACCGCTAAAGCTTAAGAGTGACATCCAAGTATCCGTCATTGATGTCCCTGGCCATGAACGGTTTATTCGTCAAATGATTGCTGGGGTTGCTGGAATTGACTTAGTGATGCTCATTGTTAGTGCGGATGAAGGCGTCATGCCACAAACGAAAGAGCATTTAGATATTTTATCCTTATTGGGCCTTGAAAACGGGATTATCGTCGTTACGAAAATTGATCGGGTTGACGAAGAACTATTGGAATTAGTTCAAGAAGATATCACGATGGAAGTCGAAGGGACGTTTTTAGAAGATGCCTCGTTTGTGTTTGTTGATAGCTTATCTGGTAAAGGGATCGATCAACTAAAGGACGTCATTGAAGAAAAACTGAGTGGTGTCTCGAGCCGTGATGCCAAAGGAGCGTTTAGACTACCAATTGATCAAGTATTCACGGTTCATGGACAAGGAACGGTTGTCAGAGGAACGATTTATGAGGGCTCAATCCAAGAAGGAGATATTCTTGAGATTTTACCACAAGGATTAAAGGTACGAGCAAGGCAGTTACAAGTTCATCATGAGAAGAAGGAACGAGGCTTTGCTGGACAGCGAACCGCTATTAATCTTGGTGGAGTTTCAAAAGACGAGGTAAAACGAGGCGACGTTTTAGTTTCCACTCAGCAGTATGCAACAACCTCGACGATTGATGTCTCCTTACAAACGTTAAAAGGGCTAGATCATCCCCTAAAGCAACGTGGTCATATCAAACTTCACCTTGGTACGGCGGAAGTTTACGGGAAAATTGTGTTTTTTGATCGGAACGAACTTGTAGGCGACGAAGCAGAGACCATCCTTTGTCAAATACGTTTAGATGAACCGATTGTAACAAGACGAGGCGACCGCTTTATTTTACGACGACCAACGCCAGTAGAAACCATTGGTGGTGGCTTTGTCATTGATCCAAACGGGGAAAAACATAAGTTTGGTGAAGCAACGATTCAATTGCTAGAACGGAAAAAAGAAGGAACGCCAGTCGAACGGGTGATCGATTCTTTAAAAGAAGAAAAGTTTTTATCGGTGTCTCAACTCCAAAAGCACGTCGATTTACCAGAAGAAACAGTTCAATTAGCACTAGAAGAATTAACTGAGAAAGAAGCGATCATCAAAACGGAGCAGGGGGACGTTGTCTTAACTTCTGTTTATGAAGAGATTGTTGAGCTAATTACTGCCGATCTTGAAGAGTTCCATGAAGAATACTCGTTACGAGAAGGGAAAAGTAAGGCAGAAGTCCTGCACTCGTTAAAACAAAATTATCCGATGAAGCTCTTAGAGTTTACACTTGCGAAAAGTGAAAAAGAAGAGCGAATTAGTAAACGTGGTCAATTCATTGCCTTATCGCCATTTCAACCACATTTCCCGAAAAAATGGGCAAAGCGGATGGAGCAGGTGGTAAATGAAATCGAAACACAAGGAATGCAAGTAGAGGCTTGGGAATTTGTCGTAGGCCGTGCACAATTACCGGTGCAGCTCCAAGAGGATTTAAAACATTACCTCGTTCGGACGAATCAAGTGATTGCCCTTGATGAAAAGCATTTTATTTCAGGCACGCAAATAAAAGCTGCAATTAAACGGTTACGAGAAAAAACAACCGATGAGTTTGAACTACAAGATGCTAAAGAAGTTCTACAGTTATCAAGAAAATATTTAGTGCCTTTTATGGAACTATTAGATCGCCTACGATTAACCATTCGAATGGAAACAAAACGCCAGTGGCAAAAAGCGGAGTATGATAAATGGATCAATCAACAATAACACTCTCATTCTTAACTCCCTATTATCATCAAGGTCGTGGCAATGCCACAACAGCTAGACGAATTGTTACAGGGCTTGAAGAAATGAAGATAGCGACGAATGTCGTTGCCTATAGCGAAGAAATATTTTCTCACGAAACTGCCAAAGAGCTTGAACATTCTTGCTTATTTCATGTGCTTCATTTTCGGAGATTTGCAGAGTGGCTAGAGGCAAGTAATTATCAAATCAAGAAACCTTATATCATCACATCTGGTGGCACAGACGTAAATATCGATATCTTTAAGCATGAGTACCAAGAGAAAATTGGCGAGGTATTGAAAAAAGCGGCAGCAATTACCGTGTTTAGTGAGGATGCGAAACAAAAGTTAGCAGGTATCTATCCTGATCTAGTTAGCCGAATTCACATCATTAAGCAAAGTGTCTGGTTTCCTGAATCCATACCAGCAAGCCAATTCCTAAACGGTGATCGTATTGGTCCAAATATTTTGCTTCCTGCAGGTTTAAGAGCGGTTAAAGATGTCTTATATGTCCTGCCAGCGCTGATCGAACTAAAGAAACAGTTTCCAGGTTTAACTTTTACGATTTTAGGGGCTCCTCTCGAAACGGGTATTGTTAACGCGGTAAAAAAGGCACAAGTAACTTATCCGTGGATCCAATATGTAGAGGAAGTGCCGCTTGAAGAAATGCAAGCCGTTTACGAGCAAAGTGATTTGGTCATTAATACCTCGCTCTCAGAAGGACAGTCATCAGCCTTACTTGAGGCGATGTACTTAGGAAAACCTGTCATTGCTAGAAAGAATGGTGGCAATCAAAGCATCATTCGTCACGGTGAAACAGGCTATTTATTCGAAACTCCTTCTAATTTTTACGAGCAAGTTCAACATTTAGTAATGAATGAGCCTTTGAAAAATTCGATTGCTCAAAATGGGCAGGCGTATGTAAAAGAAAACCATACGTTAAATGAAGAGATGACGAAGTATATTCAATTGTACAAGGAAGTTATCGGTTAGAGTTTTTCCACAAAGATCAATATAAAAATGGCTTAGAAAATTCTCTAAGCCATTTTGTACTGTATACGATGGATATCACTAGAGTTAAGTTTTTTCTACTTCTTCATGATTTGCTTTCGTTCTGCCATTTGAGGTACTTCTTCCATCCAACCATTTTTAATCATTATTTTCCCACCTTTATGGGCATATTCAAAAATATCCTTCATAAAGACAGTCATTTTTACAGGTAAATCATTTCGTAAGCTAAAAGCAGTACCTAGTGAGCTACTCCCCACAGAAAAACTACAAAAAAGACTTGTGCAATACATCATGAGTTTATCAGAAAACGGAGCTATTGTTGACCTGGTTGCATTACCACCGGATGGTACAGGTGATGGTAAATCGCTTTCAAGTAATGTTTCACTTAATTCCTTTATAATACCTTTAGCTAGCTCTGCCCCCTCATTAAAGTAGCGTTTAACTTCGCTTTCGGTTGCACATTGGGCAAAACCTGTAATCATTTGCATCCCAGTTGTATTTGAATCAATGGCATGGTGAAGATGAGCTACTTCTACCGTATTTAACGTTCGTTTTCCACTAAATGGATTGATGGCAAGTCCACTTAGGTAAGATGTATCTTTAACAAACTCAACTGATTGGGGCATTGGAACATACGGTGGTCGTGCGAGCATCCCTTTTTCAAGTAAATACTGTGTGCATTGATTATAGTATTTTTGAGTCATAGCAGTAAGGTCTTTAAAAAGCATGACTACATCTTCTCGGTATGACATCGTTATATTTAGAGAATGCAGTCCCATACTTATTTCTTTTAACAGGCGTACGAACATGATGTCAAAACCGTTATCATATAACTTTGGGACCTCTTTATTGACATCTTGAGTAGTAGTAAAACCGACAGGGATTGTTGCACCTTCATTTTTGAAGATCTCTATGATTTTATTTACAAATAAATCAACTTCATTATATAAATTTGTCATAAGATCCTTGGCTTTTTCGTCGTCGGCTTTCTCAATAAAATATTCTAACATGCGTAGTATCATTGTTTTTTCTTGATATGTAAGCCATAAAGTTCCTAGTTCTGATGATGTAATTGCAGGTTTTTCTGGCATAAGTGATACCTCCCTAAAATCTTTGCTTTTAGGTTGACCTTAAAATGTGATCTTAATTCTAGATAAGTCCTCGTAAATTTGGTTTAGTTCTTAAGACTTAAGTTATGTAAAATCTAAAACCCCCCACCAAGATTGGTGGGGGGTACCTTAGTCCTCTAAATTACTTAAAGCGACTAATGAAACGATCGCTGGGTGAATCTTTTTTGAATGTAAGTATGATAGGAAGAATTTGCGTTCATAGGGAAGTGTTTTGATGACTTTAATTCGATTTTGCTGCATCGCTTGTGTTGCAGCGATGCTTGAGACGACTGAATAGCCAAGGTCAGCTTCCACCATGCTAATGACGGCTTCGGTGGTTTTTACTTTGGCGATACATCGTAGATCCTGCGTTGAAATCCCGAAACTATTCAGCGTTTTTTCAACGCCTTGCCACGTTCCAGACCTCTCGCTTCGAAAAATAAATGGTAACCCTTTGATTAGTGATAAATCGCTAATTTCTTCACTATCTTTTGGTCCAATTAAAATGAAATGATCTTTTTTGACGACATGGCTGATGATGTCACTACCTGCCGGCTCACTACCTACAAAGCCAACATCAAGTGAGCCATCCTTTAATAGTACAGGAATATCACCTGACTCATGAATTGATAACTGGATATCAACTCCCGGATGTACATTCAAAAACTTGCGTAATAGATGAGGGACGATATAAGTGCCAGGTACCGAGCTTGCGCCTATCCGAATTACACCAGTAAGTTGCCCTTGTAGGCGCCGGCATTCCTCAACAAGCACATCCCAATCGTAAAGGAATTTCTTACCTTTTTGGTAGACCACTTTTCCTGCTTCCGTAGGCTCTACAGTTTCTCTATGTAATAAATTGATCCCAAGCTCAGCCTCAAGAGTTTTAATTTGTTTACTTACAGCAGGCTGACTTATTTTTAAAAGGTTAGCAACAACGGAAAAACTTTTATGGTCTAGGACCATCATAAATGTTTTAATTCTTTTTAAATTCATGGGCTCACCTTCATAAAAGAAGTAATAAATGCCCTAGGGCACTCGGCTAGACATTTATGAGAGTATGAGGAACATTGTGTGCTCCTCATACTCTTTTATCGACTAACGTATAAAGATTTTTCTTGTTTGGCTTCTACTTCACCGATGATCTTAGCGCTAGCAATTCCTGCTTGGTGCAGAGCATCTACATAACGTCCTGCTTCTTCTTTTGGTAAAGAGACAAGCAGACCACCAGATGTAATCGCGTCGCAAAGGATCCATTGCTCATACTCTTTGAGCGAAGCAGCATACTCGACATCATTCGCTAACCAGCGGTGATTTGCTTTTGAGCCGCCAGGAACAACTCCTGCTTCTGCTAAGGCTTCTGTTCCTTCAAGAACAGGAACATCCTCGAATTTCACCTTGAAGGTAACGTCACTTCCCTTGGCCATTTCAAAAGCATGGCCTAATAAGCCGAAACCAGTGATGTCAGTCACCGCGTTTGGATGTAAGTCCTGCAATGCTTGGGCTGCCTTATCATTGAGCGCGGCCATCGTTTCCATTACTTTTGTTAGTTGCTCTTCTGTTAGTTTATCCGTTTTAATGGCTGTTGTTTGAATTCCTACGCCAATTGGTTTCGTCAACACGAGAGCGTCACCAGGCTTTGCACCAACATTTTTAAAGACTCTGTCAGGGTGGATCACTCCAGTAACAGATAAGCCGAATTTCGGTTCTTGGTCATCGATGGAGTGCCCTCCGATAACCACAGCTCCTGATTCGTTCACTTTGTCAGCAGCACCGCATAGAATTTGCGCTAAAACGTCTGGGCCAAGCTTTTTAATCGGATACCCAACAATGTTTAAAACCGTCTTGGGAATGCCTCCCATCGCATAGACATCACTTAAAGAATTTGCCGCGGCAATTTGTCCAAACATATATGGATCATCCACAATAGGTGTGAAGAAGTCGACGGTTTGTATAATCGCTAAGTCGTCTGTTAATCGATAGACACCAGCATCATCTGATGTTTCATGCCCAACAAGGACATTTGGATCGTAAGTACGTTCAGGTAATTGGCACAAAACTTGTGCTAGGTCCTCAGGACCAATTTTGCATCCTCAACCACCTTTACCTGTCAATGTTGTTAATTTAATTTTGTTATGTTCCATTTAAGACTGCACCTCCTAATGATTAGTATAAGCGTATTCTTTGATTATTGACAAATAATATCATAAAATGAATAAAAATAAATCAAGGAGGGCTTACATTTGAGCTATGTAGTTGAAGTACAATTTTGTATGCAGTGAAACTTTGCTCCGAAAGCTGCGAGTTTCGCAGAAGAAATGCTTACCCACTTCCGACATGAAATCACAAAGCTAGAGCTTGTTCCTAGCTCTGGTGGCGCTTTTGAAGTCATTATTAATGGCAAAAAAATATATTCTAAGCTTGAAACCGGATCATTCCCGGAGGCAGAAGAGATTTTTGAAAAAATGGAAGATCTGTAAGCACTCGATGAGAGTGCTTTTTTCTATTTGTAAAGAGGTGCCAGCCGGACTAGGAAGTGCTTGTGTGCCTAAACCACTATAAAATGTAAAAAAGGGTCACGTAGAAATTTTAGATTATCTACATTGGCCACTTCTAAGCAGGAATTAGCAAAATACTGTGTAATTTTTCCATTTTTTCTTGTATAATATAGGTGGACAAGCAGTATAAGAGAGCTAAAAAGGGGAGGAAAACAAATGAAGCAAAAATTTGCTAAAGGACTTGGGATCAGCCTTGGTATTGGATTATCTATCTATTTGACTGGACTTTATTTAGAGTACAAAGAAAAAGTCGCACTGGAAAAAGAACGTGACACATTTGGTACGTAAGGAATTTTTTAGGTAATCGGTTTATTCGGTTACCTTTTTGTTTATGATGTAAATACATACATAAAAAGGTGATCGGGCGAACCGATCACCTTTTTCCATCTAAGTGATTACTGCTTCTGGGGTCTTATCGATCTGTTTTTTTCGGAGACACCTCATTTCGATGTTCTAGTTAGAACAATGGATAAAAGGCTAGACTGTGCAAGCGTTATCACCCCTTGAGGTTAGAAAAGCAAATCTTTATTACCCAACATCATATTTAGATGGGAGAAACAGTTGCCTGCTTCACAATACTATTTTGCGTAAACGGACAAAAAATATTTATGGAAAAATTTTCTGTGTGTTTGGTTTGTTGTTAGAGTTTTGCTGACAGAAAAGGTATAATGAGCGATAGAAATATTAAGGGAAAAATGGGGAGTGTCCAATGAAACAATTTTTACGAGAATTACCAGCAATTCATGTGTTGAAATCTGATTCGCGCTTTAACGAGTCCTGTGAAAGCTTTAACATAAATGATCATGAAATGACGGACCTTGTCCAACAAGAAATTGAACAACTCCGTAAAGATATCCTTGGTGAGGCCTTAGGAGACATTGCGTCACCAACGAAGGAAGGTTTTAAGGATGTCGTTTTTCAGAGACTTTTAAAAAAATTAGAAAAGTACCAACGATTTAATTTACGTAGAGTGATTAATGGGACAGGAACTATTTTACATACAAACCTAGGCAGGGCGAAATTAAGTAATGTCGCCATTGACCAGGTTATCGAAACAGCTCGAAACTATTCAAACTTAGAATATCAAATTGAAGCCGGTAAACGTGGGTCAAGGCATGATATTATTAATGATGTCATTCAACGAATTACTGGTGCAGAAGCAGCCATGGTTGTAAATAACAATGCCGCTGCCGTTTATTTAATTTTACGTGCACTAGCAAAAGAAAAAGAAGTGATTGTCTCAAGAGGGCAGTTAGTTGAAATCGGTGGCTCGTTTCGAGTTTCTTCAATTATGGAGGAAAGCGGAGCCAAGCTAGTCGAAGTAGGGACAACGAACAAGACGCACTTGTATGATTACGAAAATGCGATCAATGAAGAAACGGCAATGATCTTAAAAGTGCATACAAGCAATTTTAAAACAGTCGGATTTACAGCAAGTGTTGAGACAGAACAGCTAGTGGAGTTATCCAATCAGCATGAGGGCGTTATTTTTTACGAGGATTTAGGAAGTGGTGCATTGTATGATTTCACCCACTATGGAATTGGCGATGAGCCTGTAGTTTCTAAAGTATTAAAGATGGGCGTTGATCTTGTTTCATTTAGTGGAGATAAGCTCTTAGGTGGTCCACAAGCCGGAATTATTGCTGGGAAGAAAGAACTCATTGAAAAGCTGAAGAAGCACCAGTTAGCCCGAGTCCTGCGTGTCGATAAGATGACATTGGCAGCGTTAGAAGGTACTTTAAAGTCCTATGAAAATGAAACGGCGTTGAAGGAAATTCCGACGGTCAGAGATATTATAGCTTCTAAGGAGGACATCGGCACTAAAGCAGTGGAATTTATTGAAAATGTTGAGAGCCAATGTACAAGCTATACCTGTACGATGATCGATGAATTCTCGCAAATTGGTGGTGGAACGATGCCAATAGAGCAAATAGCGACCAAAGCCGTGACGCTCGTTTCAAATAATTATTCGGTACAGCAAATGGCAGAAAAATTACGATTAAACATCCCTGCCATAGTAACTAGAACGAAGGCGGATCAGGTTCTTCTTGATTTTCGTACCATTACAACCGAAGAAATCCCAATTATTGTTGAAGCGTTGGTGAAGATTGAAAATACGGAAAGACAGGCCTAATTAGGTCTGTTTTTTTTATGCTTATTAAACAATTAAAAATATTTTTACAAACCTGAGCATATTTCTTTTTTTAATTATAAATTTGTTATACATTCATTTTGAAATACTTATACAAAAAACTTAGGAGGTTACAAAAATGAAGAAAAAAGTATTAATGGTGTTTTTAGCTTTCATCATGGTTATGGTGACGAGTGTGGGGGCTTTGGCTAACACTCATGAATCAGCGGGAGCGGATATTGTGGATACAGCCATTGCTGCAGGAGACTTTACTACGTTAGTAACTGCTGTTCAAGAAGCCGGGTTAGTCGATGCACTGAAAGGGGAAGGACCATTCACTGTATTTGCTCCGACAGATCAGGCATTTGCCGATTTACTTGAAGAATTAGCAGTGACAGCTGAAGAACTCTTAGCTAGAGAAGACCTAGCAGACATTCTTTTATACCATGTTATTTCAGGAAAGGTGTTGTCCTCAGACCTAGTTGATGGCATGGAAGTCGAGACTTTAAATGGAGAAAGTATCGTCATTTCCTTAGATCCAGTAAAGGTTAACTCAGCAAATGTAATAACAGCTGATCTTGAAACAACAAATGGAGTGATTCACGTAATTGATACGGTATTAGTTCCTGAAGCAGAGGCGGATCCATCAGCAGAAAGTGACGAGCTTCTAGACATTGTTGATACAGCAATCTCCGCAGACTTTACTACATTAGTAGCAGCAGTCCAAGCAGCTGGGTTAGTAGATGCTTTAAAGGGAGAGGGTCCATTCACAGTATTTGCACCAACTGATGAGGCTTTTGCTAATCTTCTTGCAGAATTAGCAGTGACAGCAGAAGAATTATTAGCACGAGAAGACTTAGCAAATATTTTGTTATATCATGTTGTTTCAGGAAAAGTCCTGTCCACAGACCTAGTTGACGGCTTAGAGGTAGAAACATTAAGCGGTGAAAAGATCCTCATCTCTTTAAATCCAGTGAAAATAAACGATTCAGGTGTGATAGCAGCTGATATTGAAGCTTCTAACGGAGTAATACATGTAATTGATCAAGTGTTGATTCCATTAGGTGAAGAAGAAGCGCCAGAAATCCCGAAAACAGGAGATAATGCGATCCTAATTTCCGCTTTGTTAGCAATCTTTGCTGCAACAGCTTCAGTTTACTTCATGCGCAAATCGAAAGTTGCGAAAGGATAAGAAAGATTAAGTGAGGGGGCTAACTTATAAAGGATGTTTTTATGAACAGGTTCCGGATTATTTCTATTGTTTGTACGGTCATCTTCTTATTTTCGATGTACAACGTGTACAATTCTCTTTATGATAGTTATAAAAATAAACAGTTATATACGTCAATTCAAACCGAGTTTATCGCGCATATGAACGACATCCAAACTTCAGCGAGTGATGACGTACTACCTTTAGAAGAAACACGTTCAATTATGGATAAGTTTCTACCTTTGCTCGAAAAAAATGAAGATACGGTTGGGTGGATCACTATTCCTAATACTCAAGTGGATTATCCGATTGTAAAAAAAGAAGACAATGATTTTTACTTACATCATAACTTCGAGGGCGAGCGTTCTAATGGAGGTACGATTTTTATGGACTTCAGAAATATCGGCGATGGAACAGATCGGCATACAATTTTATACGGGCATAACATGAGAGATGGCACAATGTTCCAAGGATTGATGAAATATAAACAAAGTGACTTTTTTTCTGATAATCAAATGATTACGTTTTATACGTTGTATGAAGAAACGAAATGGGAAATTTTTTCTGCTTATGTGACCGATACGAATTATTATTATATTCCTACAAGATTTCGTTCGAAACGTGATTATTTAGATTTTCTTGAAGGAATCCAAGGGAAATCCCTATTTCAAAGTGAAATCGAATTCACAGATGAGGATAAAATTTTAACACTTTCCACTTGTTCTTATGAATTTTTGGACGCAAGATTTGTCGTTCATGCAAGAAAGGTGAATTAAAAAAATTAGAGATCGATGAGTAGTCGATCTCTAATTTTTCTTACCCGCTTAGCTTTCACCGTCAGTTTGTCCTACATGGTTATGCTTCTTTACTTTTTTTGAACCGCTTAATGGCTCTGGCTGGCCTGAATTATGACCTTTTGGTGAGTTTTTACGTTGATCCTTGTATGTGTTTTTCTCAGTCATGAAAAAATCCCTCCTATCAGAAATAGTGCGAGCCTTATTAGTATTTTAACGCTGATAAAATCTATTCATGACTGTCATGAATAGATCTAGACACAATTATAAAAACTAATAACGCAATACAGTTAAAAGAAGGGGGAGTTTGTTTTGCCATATATAAAAAACAAACAACAAGCATTCCAAGCAGCCCAACAGGCTTTTGTACAGGCAGAAGACGCAGCAAGCAACCTAGAAGTAGCAGATGAGGATTTTGGTCACCACCTAAAGCAAGCCGAGCGTGAGATCAGAGAAGCAGAGCAAATGATTCAAAAGGCTCTCCGTAATGCAAGTGAACATCAAAGAAATGAGCTTCAGAAGTTTGAGGCTGAACTAGAAGAATTAAAAAGTAACTTAAATCAATATTAACAACAATAAAACTCCACAGTTGCTGTGGAGTTTTATGCTTGAACTATTGGCGTTTTTTTGTTTTTTTGTTATTTTGCTTCTGAGCCTCAGTTAACGGTTCGTTTGAAAACTCGGTATTATATCCTGCTCCAGTTCCTTGAGCACTTGCATCATTCATCCCAGGTCGAACGTGATTTGCTTTACGTTTTGCCATTTTTTTCACCTCCAGTCATTCATGTTTTATTTTTTCTAAAATAATGAATTTCTATGTTCAACATTTTGATAAGACAGGATTCCAATATGTGTGAGGTGTAATTTAACCCATAAACGAGAAAATTTTGCTATACTTAAAAAGAACATTTTTTGAACTTTTTTTGAATTAACTATTTAGAGAATTGCGAAAATGTGGTATAAGATTAGTAGAAGGAGGTTTTACATATGACAATGGAAAAAAATCTTTATAATGCACGTTCATCGTTTCAAGTAAACGGAAAAGAGTATAACTATTACAAGTTACAGGCAATTGAAGAGGCTGGTGTTGGTAACGTTACCAAACTACCATATTCAATTAAAATCTTACTTGAGTCCGTATTACGACAATTTGATGGTTCAGTAATTAAAGAAGAACATGTTGAAAACCTAGCAAAATGGGGAACAAGCGAAGTAAAAGATATTGATGTACCTTTTAAGCCTTCTCGCGTTATCCTTCAAGACTTCACAGGGGTGCCAGCTGTTGTAGATTTGGCTTCTCTTCGTAAAGCAATGGCAGATTTAGGTGGAGATCCAAATAAGATCAATCCAGCTATTCCTGTAGATCTAGTTGTTGACCACTCTGTACAAGTTGATGAATTTGGTGCTGATGATTCATTAGCCAAAAATATGGATTTAGAATTTGCCAGAAATGAAGAGCGCTATAAGTTCTTAAGCTGGGCGCAAAAATCATTTGATAACTACCGTGCAGTTCCACCAGCAACAGGAATTGTTCACCAAGTTAACTTAGAATATTTAGCAAGTGTTGTACAAACTGTTGAGAAAAACGGTACTTGGGAAGCATTCCCTGACTCTTTAGTGGGTACAGACTCTCATACAACAATGATTAATGGTCTTGGAATTCTAGGCTGGGGCGTAGGTGGAATCGAAGCAGAAGCAGGAATGCTTCAACAACCTTCATATTTCCCTGTTCCTGAAGTTATCGGTGTTAAGTTAGTCGGATCATTACCAAATGGTACAACAGCTACTGACCTAGCATTAAAAGTTACACAAGTGTTACGTGAGAAGAAGGTTGTTGGAAAATTCGTTGAATTTTTCGGGCCAGGACTTTCAGAAATGCCTTTAGCAGACCGTGCAACGGTTTCAAATATGGCGCCTGAATATGGTGCAACTTGTGGTTTCTTCCCAGTGGATGATGAAGCCCTTAATTACTTACGTTTAACAGGTAGAACAGAAGAGCAAATCGCCATTGTAGAAGCATATTGCAAAGCGAACAGCTTATTCTATACACCTGATAGTGAGGACCCAATCTTTACGGATGTAGTTGAAATTAACCTTTCTGAAATTGAGCCTAACCTTTCAGGTCCAAAACGTCCGCAAGACTTAATTCCACTTTCTGAGATGAAAACTGAGTGGAACAAAGCAATCAAAGCACCTGCAGGAAGCAGTGGTTTTGGCCTAACTGACGAAGAGATTGCAAAAGAAGTGACGGTTCAACATCGAAATGGTGAGACGTCAACCTTTGGTACAGGGTCTGTTGTCATCGCGGCTATTACAAGCTGTACAAATACATCAAACCCATTCGTTATGCTTGGCGCTGGATTGTTAGCGAAAAAAGCAGTTGAAAAAGGACTTAAAGTTCCTGGGTATGTAAAAACAAGCTTAGCTCCTGGTTCTAAGGTTGTTACTGGCTACTTAAACGATGCTGGGTTAACTCCTTACTTAGACCAATTAGGATTTAATACAGTAGGTTACGGCTGTACAACTTGTATCGGAAACAGTGGTCCACTTCCTCAAGAAATTGAGAAGGCTATTTCTGAAAATGACTTAACAGTAACTTCAGTATTAAGTGGTAACCGTAACTTTGAAGGACGTGTTCACGCTCTTGTCAAAGGTAACTATTTAGCATCACCACCTCTAGTTGTTGCTTACGCGTTAGCAGGAAATGTGAACTTTGATTTATTAAACGATTCATTTGGTAAGGACTTAGATGGAAATGATGTATTCTTTAGCGACCTTTGGCCAACAACTGAAGAAGTGAAGGCAGCAATGGCACAAGCTGTTAAACCGGAATTATTCAAGAAAGAATATGAGCGAGTGTTCGATGAGAACCAACGTTGGAACGACTTAAAAACAACTGAAGAAAACTTATATACATGGGATCAGGATTCAACGTATATCCAAAATCCTCCATTCTTTGAAAACTTATCACCAGAGCCTGAGGAAGTAAAAGAACTTACTGGCTTAAAAGCCATTGCGAAGTTCGGTGACTCAATTACAACTGACCATATTTCTCCTGCTGGTTCAATTGCCAAGGATAGCCCAGCTGGTAAGTATTTAATGTCTAAAGGATTAGCACCTGCTGACTTCAACTCTTATGGTTCTCGTCGTGGTAACCACGAAGTAATGATGAGAGGAACTTTTGCAAATATCCGTATTAAAAACCAAATCGCTCCTGGCACAGAAGGTGGTTACACAACTTACTGGCCAACAGGTGAAGTAATGGCGATTTACGATGCGTGCATGAAGTATAAAGAAGAAGGCACTGGTTTAGTTGTTCTTGCTGGTAAAGATTATGGGATGGGAAGTTCTCGTGACTGGGCAGCAAAAGGAACAAACCTTCTAGGAATTAAAACAGTTATTGCAGAAAGCTTTGAAAGAATTCACCGTAGTAACTTAGTGTTAATGGGCGTTTTACCACTTCAATTCAAAGATGGCGATACTCCTGAATCATTAGGTTTAACTGGTAAAGAAGAGTTTACTGTAAAAGTAACAAATGAAATCAAACCAAGAGATCTTGTTACTGTTGTGGCTTCTAACTCAGAAACTGGGGAAGAGAAGCAATTTGAAGTATTGGCTCGTTTTGATAGTGAAGTTGAAATTGACTACTACCGTCATGGTGGTATCCTACAAATGGTACTTCGTGCAAAATTAGCTGAAGAAAAGGCAAAAGCTTAAGTTAAAAAGGTCGCTTCTCGTGGAACAATCCACCTAGAAGCGACCTTTTTTTGTCTAGCTCCAGACGCCTTGCGCTTTTCTTATTTCTTTAATACATAAGTTGCTCGATCTGTTTTTATCGTTAAAAATTCATTTGAGGCTTCAATCGAATGAAGCTCATGTATTGGTAACTCATAACTATTTAATGGTAACCTGGTGGTTTTTCCACTTTGAAGAACACTACCTTTTCCTTGCAATTGGATGGTAAAAGGATCAACATAGTCATCTTCATCCTCTAGTTGTTTTACAACTTCAACCCCAGTTAACGCAAGTTTATTTTCATCAATATCGTTTCTTTCTTGTTTTTCAATGGTAATTTCAGAACCGACCCAGTGATTTAACTCTTTTAGTAAAAATTCGATTGATTTATTTGTCATTTCACTCATGGTTTTCCTCCTTCAAAACATGTTGTTAGTAGGATTTGCTTTAGATAAGGTTAAAATGCATGTAAATAATTTAATTGCTAAGTGAAATACTAGGTAGGATTGCAAAAAACGTAACTTATGTTTTTTGCAGGCATTATAAAAAAAGGAGGGGCGTTAACATGGGAAGACAAAAAAAAGGAAATGCCAATGCACAAAGAAATAACAATAAAAAGAAGATGGGAAAAAGTAATCACGCGTCAGAGCTAAGCACTTTTTCTGAAATAGAAGCTGAAAAAATGAAAAATGACTAGGGGGGATTGTGTATGACCGTTCAAACTCAAATGCAGCAAGCGATAGCTTCTGCACTTAGTGTTGAGGCAAGCCTAACACAATTTTCGCTAGAAACGGAAAATCAGCAAATGAAGCAGTTATATAGCCAATTGGCCGAGCAACAAAGAGGTATTGTAACTCAACTTGAGGGACGTTATCAACAAATCCTTCATGAAGAACCACAATTTAATCAAAATCCATAATTAAACTGTAGTTTGAGTTTTGAATATTGAGTTTTGAGTTGTTTAAAAGAGAAGCCTCGAAGTGTAATTTTTATGAGACTCATTACTCATCATTCAAAACTCATAACTTTTATATAGCGAGGAATGATGATATGTTTGAATTTTGGACAGGCGCAGAAGATCTACCTGTGTATGGGTTTCTTATTAGAGCAATTATCATTTACGTATATATCTTTGTCATTATCAAAGTCTTAGGACAACGCTCAATGGTTGCGTTAAATCCTATTGACTTTTTATTTGCTGTTATCATTGGGGATGTAGTCGGAGAGCCGCTGGCAGACGGAAGTGTTCCTCTTGCTGGTCCTCTTTCAGCAGCAGCTCTAATTGCCGGTATTCATCTAGGTTTATCGTATCTAGCGTTAAAGACACCACGATTTAGGCGTGTCATTGAAGATGAACCAATTATGATTATCGAAAAGGGTAAAATCCTACATAAAGAAATGACAAAAGCAAAAATTACCGTAGAATCGTTATTAATGGACTTACGATTACAAGATGCCATTGATCTTAGGGAAATTGATTATGCAATGTTAGAGCCAAATGGGCAAATTAGTGTGATCAAAAAAAGCCAATATCAGGCTTTAACACCTGATGATATGCAAAAACAAGCACCACCAAAAGGATATCCAACAGTCTTGATCCAGGATGGTAGAATTGTCGAGCCAAATTTAAAAAAGGTTGGGACACGAGGATGGCTTGAGGAACAACTTCAAAAACATGGAATTCGCCACCATACAGACTGTTTCTTAATGACGATGGACGAGGGTGGACAAATTTACGTAAGTCAAATGAATCAACGCGTAGAACATCCAAATAAGGAAATTTTCAAATAATTAGGTTTAAATACCAGCTCTAAAGACCATAATGGTAAAAACATCTTGTAAAGGGCTGGTTTTAATGAGGAAAATAAAAAAAATGTCTTTTGATGATTTGGTAAATCAAAACAAAAAAGAGCTCTTAAATGATGAAGAAGCTTTAGAAAAAATTGAAGAGCGTCTTGATAATAAACATTATGAACGTCTAAAGAAAGTTGGTAAAGCCCTTATGGGTTTTGCCGCTTTTTTTCATGAGGAGGGAAATGTCTTGGGTATCTATGGGAGAGTTTTGGCTAAAAAGCTCCCAACAACTTCATAACATATTGAGGTTCATAAAAGCGAATATTAAGTTATGAAGGGGGAGTTAAAAATGGCTAAATCAAAACACGCATTTGACAAGTTTCGTCCTAACCACTTAGGTACTCAGCAAAGAGCTTCGGATAAAAACAATGGTAAAAAAATGGGCACAAAAGGTAATGAGGAGCCAGACTATGTTCCTCCAAAAGGATAATCCTTATAGGAATCCTAAACTGATAAAAGAAGATAACAACCAATATCGGGTTGTTATCTTCTTTTTATTTATGACTCAGCTTGAAGCGAAAATGGCGGTTCGGAAAGGTTTTCTAATTATCAGCCAGAATCATTCCGAAGTTTGCCTAGGTTCGGAAGGGCTTTCTGATTTAAGCCCTGAAGTATTCCGAACTTTACTACATTCAATTTACCCCACATTATTTATAAGCGGCTTTTATATTATCTAATACAGTCTGGAACGGTTGCTTCTTTTTCACGTCAAAAAAATCGTTAAATGGAAGAATTCCTTGTGTCACTCTATGAATTCCTTCCTCCATGGGGAACTGTGTTGGATGAAGTTTCTCGCTTACCTCTGACCATTTTAACGGGGTTGCCATTAACGCATTTTCGTTTCCTCGTAACGAATAAGGGGCAATGATGGTTTTTCCTTCCCCATGCTGGAGGAAATCAATATAAAGGCGATTAAGACGATTTTTCTTTAAGCGTTGCGTTGTAAACGATTTTGGGTATTTCGTTTCTAGAAAATTTGCGATAAAACTTGTGAAAATTCGAGTATCCTCATATGAATAAGTTTCATCTAACGGTAAATAAATTTGCAAGCCTTTATTTCCTGAGGTTTTGATAAAGCTATGCAGCTTTAAATTATCAAAAATCTCTTTAAGGATTAAGGCTGCCTCGATGGCTAAAGAAAATTCATTTTGGGAGGGAGGATCTAAATCAAGGACAATTTCACTTGGGTTTTTGCTTTGAACGGTTTGAAAAGGTATATGATACTCAATGGCAGATTGGTTCCCTAACCAAAACAAAGTTGAAAGCTTTGAACAAATGACATATTCGATGCCATCAGATACTTTCGTTTCAACATAACTAGGAGCATAATCAGGACAGTTTTTTTGATAAAAAGACTCTTTATCGACACCATTAGGAAAGCGTATCACGGTTAACAAACGATCCCTTAAGAAAGGCAGCATATGGGGTGCTACAACAGTTAAAAACTTCAAGACATCATATTTTTTAATCCCTTTTTTCGGGAAAATAATTTTCTCAATGTTTGTTAGAGAAACAGTTTCACCATCAATGGCTAATTCTGCTCTAGCTTTGGTATTGCTTCCCATGTACAGTCCTCCCAATTTTTATCGAGGCGAAACCGTCGAAACTTAGGATGTCGAAGTTCATTCCGACTAAATTCCAAAAATTCTACTTCAATACAAATGCTCGGCTTGACGTAAGTTAGGCTCTGAACAGTCTTGACCTGGTTCTTTTTTATTGTAGCAACGAGAGCTTCTTTTTCTTCCTTTGTAAAACCTTGTCCTACTTTGCCAATCATTTTTATTTCTCCTTTATAAAGACAGCCAATATGAAAAAAAGCATTGGCTTCGTCATAAGCAAGCACAAAGAAAGTGGCTATAATCATATTTTTAATTTTCAACCAGTGCTTTGTTCGTTGTCCTTCTTGCCACGTACTTTTGATTCGTTTTGCGATTACCCCTTCACCTTGTACGTTTGAGACGGATTCCCAAAGTGTCTCTGAATCCTCAAAAAAACGAACAAATTTTACAAGCGGATGATCGATGGTAGTAATGACTTTTTCTAGCTGTTTTTTTCGATCCAAATAAGACTTACCAAGCAGTAGTACACCGTTTTCCATCAGTAAATCAAATGCCATGAAGGTGACAGGGGTCGATTTTACGGCTTGATGAATTTTCTCGATATTTTTCAACCGACCTCTTTTTGAATTAGATCAAAGTTTGCTTTAAGGTCCCCTTCAAGGACAGATAATTCCCCATCTAATATTAGTGGCAGACTTAATTTTCGGCTCACTAATTCAAATAGATTGATGATCTCAGGAAATTGTTGATTGAGAAGATTTTGATTACGACTGACGATGTTTATGTTTCGGTTTTCTTCGAGATAGATCATCGCTCGAAATCCATCGTATTTTACTTCGTAAACCCAATCTTCTCCTTTAGGTATTTCTGTCACTAATGAAGGAAGCATCGGCTTTAGTACCTTCAAGATTAACCAGTCGCTTTCTTGGTCCTAGTTGTTTTACGTTTTTTCGGTGTTTTTGTTTGATCAATGCTAGCTTGTAAGGCTTCCATAAGGTCGACCACATTTGTTTGTGGCGCTTGTGTCGATGTTTGGATCTCATTCCCGCTAATTTTTCCTTGAATGAGGTCCATTAAGGCAGTACGATAATCATCCGTATATTTCTCAGGTTCGAATGTGGTTGTTAATTGCTCGATTAATTGAATCGCTGTTTCCATTTCTTTTTCACTTAATTCAATATTTTCAGGGACTCCAGGAACTTGATCAATATTTCTTACTTCATCAGGGAAATAAATCGTTTCAAGAACTAGGGTATTTTTATAAACTCTGACAACAGCTAAGTTTTGTTTTGAACGAATCGTGATTTTTGCAATCCCAATTTTCCCGGACTTTTCCATCGCTTGTTTCAGAAGCATATAAGCTTTTTGACCGTTATCATTAGGGCCAATAAAATAAGAACGATTAAAATAAATCGGATCGATTTCCTCAAGTTTTACAAAATCAATAATTTCGACACTCTTGTTTTGTTCTTGCTCAATTTTTCAAGATCTTCTTGCTCCAAAAGGACAAATTTTCCTGGTTCGTATTCATAACCTTTAACAATATCGGCATTGTCTACTTCCTTCTCGCAAACAGGGCAGGTTCGCTCATATTTAATTGGACTATTGCATTCCTTATGGATCATTCTTAGTTTAATGTCTTTATTTTCTGTCGCCGAAAAAGTTTGATTGGAATATGAACAAGACCAAAACTTATGGAGCCTTTCCACATTGTATGCATGATCTCTCACTCCTTTAAAAGTAGTAGTTCTTTTCTTAGTATGCACGTCTCATTGCTTGCAAATCTGTAAGCTTTTACCTGTATGAGACTGTGGGGAATATCGGATAAATAAACTAATGAGAAAAAACAATTCGGGAAGATTGTCTAAATTTTACTGAAAAAATTGCTTGTCAAACGGAGTACCATTGTTAATAATGGAGGAGAACTGGTTTTATCTATTTGTTTTTCTTAAAAGGAAGTGTTTCACATTCAACCTCTACATGAAGATCGAGATAATAAACAATCGAGTGCAACAACAAAAAAGAAATTCAAAAATATTTATTAATTTGTTTGTTTATCTACTTACTGGCGGTTATCTATGTTACATTGTTTGCCTGGAATTACGGTGCCTCGCTTGGTCCTGCTGGTCCTGGGGGGAGGAACTACAATTTCATTCCGTTTCGTAGCATCTATCGCATTGCCGTTTTTAGTCCGAAAATCATTGATCCAATTAAGATATTGATCGGAAACATCATTTTGTTTATGCCATTTGGATTTCTCGTACCGATCGCGATAAAAAAACTGCGAAAATCAATCTTTGCAACAACGATGCTAGGTATGCTTTTCTCGATCCTGATCGAAAGTAGTCAATTTTTATTTACGTATCGTGTTTCAAATATCGATGATGTAATTTTAAACACACTCGGTGCATTTCTTGGTGCAGTAATCATAAAAATTGGTTTCTTTATAAAGTCAAAATTATTTTATTTTCGAATCTAAAAAAGGATGAACCAATGTACTAGCACCTAGCTACTACGTATGGATCATCCTTTTTGCATTATTTACAGGAGTTTAAACTAGCGATTTCTTCCAACGAGAATAGAAATAAATGGTCATTAAGATAATGGCTGCATATATCCCAATAATAATGATGACTTCTTGGTTTGAACTGACAAACGAATGTCCAAGTACGGCAAATAAAGCATCGCAGGGATTTTCCCTAAGCTTGAAGCAATGGTGTAGCTTAGGAAGGAAACGCGGCTTACCGCACTATAAGCATTGACAACAATCGATGGAATAAACGGGATCAAACGAGACACTAAGATTGTAATAAAAGCATTTCGTTCAAACATCAAAGTAATCATTTCTAGACGCTTATAGCGTTGAATAATCTTGAGTCCCCAGCTTTGAAAGACGAAGCGAATAAAAAGAAACATAATAATTGATGCAGCAGTCGAAGCAACCCACGTAACAAACCCACCTAGAAACGTTCCATACATTGCACCGATAACGCCACCAATAATCGGAAATGGGATAATTGGAAAGAGTGCAAAAAGGGTTGCAATAAACATGGTTAGAAAGATTGAAGTATCCTTAGTTTGTTGAAACCATATGATTAATTCTTCTTGGTATACGTAGATAGCAATGGCAATTAATACATAAAAAATAAATAAAAGTGCTTTATTCATGTTGTCACTCCTGTAATGAAAATTGTGCATTTTAGAACTTGTCACATTTATTGATTTTACCATAACTTGTCAAGAAATGATGTTGAAATAGATAGTAATTTTTCCTTTTCATTTATTAACAACTTTGCTATGATATTAATACAATAAAACTAAGTGGTTAACTCGGAATTATAAAAGGGGTGAGAGCTTTGCCTAAGTATAGCTTCAGCTTACTATTGATCATATGTATCTTCACAGGTTGGTATTTTTTCTCTTTGTCAACGGAAGCAAAGAAACCATTTGTAGTGGAAGAAATGAATTATCCTACGATTGAGGCAGCGCTCGTTACCGTAGAAGATGATAAAGTCGAGATTTTCCAAACAGGAATGAACGGTGATTTACATTATGTTGTTTACACCATAAATCACGATCAATTAATCACGGAGCTTTTCTATCAAAGTAAGGAAGGTTTTAAGCGAGTTCAAGATAGTCGCCTTATCATTGGAGGAACACCGTTACGTGAAGCGGAGCATAAAATCAGAACATTTTTAGTGACTGATGGGCCTTGGGTAGATCACAGGATGCCTTTTACTTATGTAACATTTGGGTTCGTACAGAAACCGCAACAAGTAGATAGTGTTGAAATTAGGTATCAGGGCCAATACAAAAAGGTTTCTCTAAAGAGTCAGACGTTTTTTTACGATCGCTTCTTCCACCTGGCAGTGGGAAACGTTACAACCAATTATTTTTTATAACCAACGTAACGAAGATATCGGTGGATTTTTGAGAGATTTATTGATCGCAGACGCCTATTGCCATTGAGTTGGGCGTTTTTTTATTTCGCTCTTTTCTAAAAGATTGTTGCTCGTAGCTTTTAGGTCGTAACCAAGCGAATGCTTGGTTCTTCACGCTTTGCGTGAAGCTTTTGAGAATAAATAAGCCATTGTGACAAATAATTTTGTCCCAACGGCATATTTATTCTCAGTAGACGACCTAAAAGCAACAAGTTTTACGACAACAGCTTTTTATTTTGCTGTTGTCGTATGGCAAGTCCTCTCGACTACAAATTAGGAATACCTTTTCTATATAAATACTAGTTTATTGGAATTAAAGTGCCTAAGGCTTTTTTTTATTTACACAATAAAATAGGCGCAACGAATTTAGGAACAAAGTTTACTAAAAGTACCTTTTGTTAAAAATTACTTGAATAATTTTACGTGAAATTCAGAGAAAAAAGATGGAATTTTTCATCAAAATGAGTTATATTTCGTGTAACGAAAAAAAGTGGAGAGGGATTAAATTGAAAACAAAAAATATTTGGCTGATTTATTTCATGTTAGCTTTGGCAACAAGTACCTGGGGAAGTGCCTTTATCGCAGGAAAAATTGCGGTAGAAAGCTTTGAACCTGCGACAGTAGCCTTCTTCCGTTTCTTTGGTGCAGCAATCTTGCTCGTTCCGCTGATGTTGTACTTAGAAAAAGACATCCCTAAACCTACGAAAAAAGATTGGTTTTTATTTGCTATGCTTGGTTTGACTGGTATTGCACTCTATAACATTTTCTTTTTTATTGCTAGTAAGCATGCACCTGTGATTAAGAGTTCGTTATTTATTGCATCTAATCCAATCTTAATTATTCTACTATCTGCGATCTTTTTAAAAGAAAAAATATCTCGTAATCAGGTATTCGGCCTTATTTTAGCAATGCTCGGGGTTGCTTTTATCATAACGAATGGTCATCTTGAAGTTTTTATTACGATGGCGTTTGAACCGATTGATGTTATTCTGCTTGGAGCCGTTATTTGTTGGGCTTTATACAGCGTCATTGGTAGAGTTGTATTAAAAAAGTTTAGTTCGATTGTTTCCACGACGTATGCGGTCGTGTTTGGAACTGTCTTTTTATTACCTTTTGCTATGATGGAAACTAGTTTTTCAGACTTCACATCAAGTACTAGTAGCGCTTGGCTAGCGATTGCCCATATGAGTGTTTTTGTGACTGTTGTTTCATTTATCATGTATTATTACGGAATACAACAAATTGGTGCTGCTAAAGCCTCTATATTTATCAACTTTATGCCGATCTCAGCAGTGATTATGGCTAGTGTGTTTTTAGACGAGGCGTTAACTCTTCCTCATTTAATTGGTGCTTTATGTGTTCTTGGCGGTGTAACGTTAAGCACGTATAAACGTCCAGCTAAAAAAGCAAAAATAAATGAGGTAAAAAAATTAGCTTAAAATTCGACATCTTTCTTGAAAGGAGAGCTTAAACGAGCTTTCCTTTTTATATTGTCTCTAAATGGCGTTGGAATAAGTCTTAAAGAAGACAAGCTCCATTTTTTTGAAAAAAGGAAGCGCTTTAATATTGAGCTATAATTTCGCTGTCGTCGAAAAACAGATAATTTTGAAGAACGAAAAGGTTTGAAGCACATTTTCTCTACGTTTAGAATAGATAATACTATCATTCTTTTTATTATTTAGAATTTTTCAAGGAGTTGAACGTTTATGGATATGAGTTATGAGCAAATGACAACGGGTGAGATTATTGATTATTATAAAAGAGTAAGAAGCTACATTGAACAAGGCTTTCGAGTCGAAGGGTTAAAAGATGAATTAGCGTTAATTTCAAAGACAATGAAAGGCAAGAGTTCAGAAATGAGTGGTTCCGAGTTGGAGCAATATTTAGTGGAAATTGATAAATATTTAAAAAGTATTCGCCACTAAAAAGGACGAGAAACGTTTTTTCTTGTCCTTTTTTCATTTTAGGAATTATTTCTAAAAAGTGATAAGATAAGAGAAATAGTTTTTTCGGAGAGTGGTTAAGGTGAGTACCTACGCGTATGGAATTGAAGAAATAGAGAGTACCATTGAAAAATGCAAGGTGACTGACAATGTCAAGGAAGGGAAACTTCTCAGGTTATTGCAGATGGTTGAAAGCATGCAAGAACAATCGACCAAAACTAGTAAGCTTAAAGCACAACTTTATGCAATGATTGCATTGGCGAGATTTAAACGTGTTAATGAACTTGATCAAGTAACACTTAGTTGGCTAGATAAAGCGATGGAAGTCGACCCAAGAGATCCTTTAATAAATGAGACGTACATTAAAATATATCTTATGCTACTAGAAAGTCCGCTACTTCCTAGTCAGTTTCCGCAAATTCGGGAAACAGATCACGGTAATGCGAAAAAAAAGTTAGCTAACGATTATTTACATTTGGCAAATGAATTCTTTGAACGTGCTTCATACTTTGAAGGCATTATTGAGTCACTAATCAATGCAGCTAGACGATTATATGATGACGAAAAAATAATCAAATTTGAGGTTTTGGCTGATATTCTTCTACAATTGAAAAAGGAACTACGAACAATTGTAAAGTCTACCGAGAGCTATGCCGATTCAGTAAAGGGTATCTATTATTCCCAGACACAACTTGCAGAAGTGAAGAAGTCGATTGGAGAAATTGAATCCTTACATAAAAGATGGCAAGAAACTACTGGACAAGCTGGAGAAGTACAAACTTCCGATCAAGCCTCTGCATTAATTGAACTACAAAAAATGGTCGGTTTAACAGAAGTAAAAGAAAGAGTAGAAAAGCTCTATCATTATTTACTGTACCAGAAGGTTCGAAAAGAAAAAGGCTATCAGTTAAAGGACGAATTAAGCTTACATATGATTTTGACAGGAAACCCTGGGACGGGGAAAACTACGCTCGCACGCTTACTCGCAAAAATTTACTTTGAGCTTGGAATGTTACCAAGAGAAGAAGTCATCGAAGTCGATCGTTCCCATTTGGTTGGCGGGTATATTGGACAAACAGAGGAAAACACGATGAATGTAATTAAACAAGCAGTGGGCGGTGTGCTATTTATTGACGAAGCATACAGTTTGAAGCGAGAAGATAGTAGTGGGAGTGATTATGGACAAACGGCGATTGACACGTTAGTTTCGGCGATGACGAGCAGTGAATATGCTGGTAAGTTTGCCGTCATCCTAGCGGGGTATCCTGAAGAAATGCGCCAGTTCTTATGGGCCAATCCTGGTCTACGCAGCCGATTTCCAGAAAACAACCACATTCATTTACGTGACTATGCGATTGAAGAGCTTATAGAAATAGCAGAACAAATTGCACTTGATAATGATTTTACGTTTTCGGAATCGGCGATTATCGAGTTGAAAAAACGGATTGAACGTGAGCAAGTCGATGCTTCTTTCGGAAACGCGAGAACAGTGAAAAATATAGTTCTTGATGCTATTTTTCAAAAAGGTTCAGTTGTCGGACTTAATGAACCTTTTAATAATGAGGATTTTACGATCTTAACAAAGGAAAATGTTCAAGGTCATGTTCAAGACGAGGACGACACGGATGGGATTCAGCAATTAGACGGTCTCGTCGGCCTTCAAAAAGTGAAACAAGAGGTTAAGTCATTAGTCTCTTTTGTAAAGGTACAACAACTGCGCCGCGAAAAGAAGCTGCCAACTGTTCCTCTTCAGGTGCATTCCGTATTTACTGGAAACCCTGGAACTGGTAAAACGACCGTAGCAAAACTGTACGCGAAAATCCTAAAGGAAATCGGACTCCTGAAAAGAGGGCATTTAGTAACTACTAGTAGAGGAGATCTTGTTGCAGGGTTTACTGGGCAAACCGCTTTAAAGACGAAGAAAAAAATTCGCGAAGCACTAGGTGGGGTTTTATTTATTGATGAGGCCTATTCCCTAGTAGGTGGCCAAGGTGACTTTGGTAAAGAAGCCGTTGATACATTAGTAGATGAGATGACAAAGCATAATGATAATCTCGTCGTTATTTTAGCTGGATATCCAGAGGAAATATCCAAGCTCATCAAAAGTAATCCTGGACTTGAATCCAGGTTTAAGAAATACTTTCACTTTGAGGATTACCAGATAGAAGAAGTAGTGGAAATGGTCGGACTAAACGCAAAACAGTTTGGTTATAGCCTAACAAGTGATGTAAATAGTTATTTACAATCACAATTAGCTGAGCAAAAGCCGACGGGAAATGGGCGCTTTGCCAAAGACCTTGTTGATATAGCTATTCAAAATCATTCGTTACGGATTATGAACGAAGTAAAACAGCTAACAACAACTGAGTTAACACAATTAACACTTGAAGACTTCAAAAAATCTTTTTAAGGGGGAAATAAATTGTTTACTTCGATAGCAAAAATTGAAGTTCGCTATGCGGAAACCGATCAAATGGGTGTTGTTTACCACGCAAATTACCTTGTTTGGTGTGAAATCGGGCGAACGAAATTAATAGAGGAAATGGGTTTTAAGTACGCACAAATGGAACAGGAAGGGATTATGTCTCCGGTTGTCAATGTTCAATTCTCGTATAAGTATCCAGCGAGGTATGGAGAAACGGTTGAGGTAAGAACTTGGGTTGAAGAGTACAATAGTATTAAGGTAACCTATGGCTATGAAATCGTGAACCAAGATGGAAAAATATGTGTAACTGGAACAAGTGAGCATGTTTGTGTTACGAAAGAGTCATTTCGGCCGATCTCAATCAAGCGAAAGTTCCCACTTTTGCACGATGCTTATGAAAAAGTAAAGAACAAGACTAATGTGTATAAAACTTGTCTTAAAGTAAAAATAACCTTGTGGTTTTTTTCGAATACTTAAGAGACAAGGAGACACTTATCTATGGCAAAACCAGATAACCGTTATAATAACGCAGAGCGTTTAGAACAAATGGTCAATAATACAATCGAGAACTTAGAGGAAGCCCATAAAACGCTCCAAAATGAAGATTTAAATAGTGCTGATCGTGAAGCGATTGAAGCGAAAAACGCGCGTAGAGAACAAAGCATCGAAGGCTTTAAAGCAGAGATTGAAGATGAAATTGCTGCACGTGAAAACGGCGAAATTTAATTAGGGTAAGGTGAGGTTAGGTGTTTGCCTAGCCTTTTTTTGCGGAGAAAATCTCACCAATTTTATGTACTCAAGTCAATAAAATGGTAAACTAAGGGTATTCGTAAGCTGGAGGTAAAGTATGGAAGATACACAGAAAAAGATTATTGCAGAAATGAAAGTAAAGCAAACGATTGATGTCACAAATGAAATTGAGCAACGTGTTAAATTTTTAAAACAATACGTACGTAAAACAAATACCAAAGGCCTAGTATTAGGGATATCGGGTGGACAAGACTCCACGTTGGCAGGGAAACTATGTCAAATGGCTATTGACGAGCTGAACGCAGCTGAAGCAAGCCATTCTTATCAGTTTATCGCCGTTCGGCTTCCTTATGGTGAACAATTTGATGAACAAGATGCTCAGGATGCATTAGCGTTTATCGCTCCTTCTAAAAATTTGACCGTTAATATTAAAGCTGCTGTCGATGCATCAGTAAAAGCGTTTACCGATGCTACGGGTCAAGAGCTTAGTCATTTTATGAAGGGGAACACAAAAGCGCGGGAAAGAATGAAGGTCCAATACGATATCGGTGCCTATTATCAATGTTTAGTCGTTGGTACGGACCATTCAGCAGAAGCTATTACTGGCTTTTATACAAAACATGGCGACGGCGCTTGTGACATTGTTCCACTTTTTGGGTTAAATAAAAGGCAAGGTAGACAATTATTGCAACACTTAGGCTGTCCCAAACACCTCTACTTTAAAGTTCCAACGGCTGATTTAGAAGACGATAAACCTGGTTTACCTGATGAGGCGGCTCTAGGATTTACCTATGAAAATATCGATGACTATTTAGAGGGTAAGCAAGTACCTACGGAAATTAGCGCAAAAATTGAAGCGAAATTCAAAGTAACCGAACATAAACGTCAAGGCCCAGTCAGTATTTATGATGATTGGTGGAAGTGAGTTAAGAGTGAAGAGTGTTGAGTGATGAGTTTTGTAAGGGTCGCTTGGACTATCTTCACCAACTCAAAACTAAAGGAGGGGATTTTTTGAAAAATGCGGATTTGCACATGCATACGACAGCATCTGATGGGGGTTATACACCTCGAGAGTTAGTCGCAAAATGTAAGGAAGTTGGATTAGAGTTTATTGCGATTACTGATCATGATACGGTGAGCGGCGTCGCTGAAGCTATTGAAGTAGGAAAAACTGTTGGATTGACTGTGATCCCTGGAATTGAGTTTTCTACCAAAGAAAGTGGCGTCAGTGTACATATTTTAGGTTATGGAATTGATGTAACCAACGAAGCTCTTCTAAAGATGCTTGATGAACAACAAAAGTTAAGAAAAAAGCGAATGGCCGAGATGGTTACCAAGTTTGCGAACCTAAACATTCACGTCAATGAAGCAGACATCTTAAAAGAAGCGGATGGGGGGAGCATTGGAAGACCTCACGTTGCCAGGGTTCTCGTAAACATGGGAATTGTAAAAGATGTAGCAGAAGCATTTGAGCTTTATTTAGGAGAGGGAAAACCCTGTTACGTCAAAAAGGAACGGGAAATGACTCCAATGGAAGCATTGAATTGGATTGCAGAATCAAAGGGAGTAGCTGTTCTTGCGCACCCTGTATACTATCATCTAGATGATAAAATTGCTGATTGGGTAAAAACGGGCTTGCTTCAAGGAGTTGAGGTGTATCACCGAGATCATGATGAAGCGGTTCAAGAGCATTATGAAAAACTCGTTCAACAACTAGAAGAAAGTTTAGACATTCAGTTGTTAAGAACAGGTGGCTCTGATTTTCACCATGAAGATTATGGGAGAGTTCGTGAGCCGTTGGGGGTTACTCGCGTGGAAAATGAATTAGCTCTCAAATTGCTCGCTAGGATCGTTTAGGTTAGTAGGCTTTAGGTGCATTTAAGAATTAGAGGACATACGTTCCGTTATTTACAGTTTTTTTGCCAATTTAAGTATTTTGAGGTCATACGTTCCGCTATTTTATCAAATTTAGCATGAAAACAGCACTTATAGTCATAATAAGGGAACGTATGTCCGTTAAATCTCAAAAAGAGTCGTTTTTTGGAAAATAAAGGAACGTAGGTCCGATAAAAAAAAGATCCTATAAAATCCACCACAGGTTAATGGTGATATTTTTTCACTTCTGTCGTTGCATCAATATAGGTCTCAGTTAGTGCTTGTGAGGCTAGCTGGTCTGCTTCTTTGTTTTCAGCCCGGTTAATTGCCTCGTACGTAACTGTTAAGCCAAGAGCTTTAATTTTCTCATCAATTCGATCAAGCCAACGCGTATGTTCTTCTTCGTAGCAAGGCCATTCACCCTTTGCTTGGTTTATAACCACCAATGAGTCCCCCTTAACGGTGATCGGCAGGTGATGAACACCGAGTGCTTCAAGTTCGTTAAGTGCCGTCCATAAAGCTGCAAATTCAGCTTCGTTGTTAGAAGTAAGTTGTTCTAGCAATTCGTTCTTTCGGAGTCGATAGTACTTTTCATTTTGTTCATAGTAAATGACGACACCGACCCCTGATAGGCGTTTTTCTTCATGAAAGCCACCATCAAAATACAGCAGCACATTGTGAGGTTCTTCTTTTAGGCTGTCTAGGTATTTCTTTAAATGTTTCTTCAACCAACTTGCTCCAGTTTCATCAATAAAGTCAATTTTCGTAAAACGTCCAGTTTTTTCGAAATCTTCACTTAAGAAAAGTGCTTCTTGAACTGGTAAGAAATCGGTATTCATGTCGTATTGACTTGTGCCGTTTTTCGGTTTATAAGCGATCTCTAGACGTATTTTCATGCGTGTTCCTCCTTTATCCCTTCAATTCACTAAAGAAATAATTGCGAATTTTATAAAAACATGATAACTTAATTATTTAAAAGGGTCGATTCTTTATTTTAGGCTCTTTTCGTAAACACTGTTGCTTTTATTACTCTAAAATAATCGGAAAATTATCTTAGATGAAGATATCACCCAATAAATTAAGTAAGAAAAGAGCAATACTTACTAAATTAGTGGTAAATTCTTAGTACTATGTGTAAAAATCCGGCTTTTGGGATTTTTACGAAAGCAACAAACTTTGCGAGAATAGCTTTATTTTAGTATTTGCCCTTAAAAATCGTACTATCCATCGTTGGGATAAACCGAGAGGAGGGACAGTTTCATGCCAATAAAAATTCCTGATGCCCTACCGGCAAAAGAAATTTTACTGAGAGAAAATATATTTGTCATGGATGAAAGTCGAGCATTTAGTCAAGACATTCGTCCACTAAAAATCGTCATCTTAAATTTAATGCCTGTAAAGGAAGTGACCGAAACACAATTACTTCGTTTACTAGGCAATACACCCTTACAGGTGGAAGTATCGTTTATCCATCCGGATACGCATCAATCCAAAAATACTTCACAGCAACATTTGCAGACATTTTATCAGTCCTTTACGGAAATTCAGGATAAGAAATTCGATGGGATGATTATTACTGGTGCGCCAATCGAGCATCTCCCATTTGAAGACGTAACCTACTGGGATGAGCTAAAACAAATCATGACTTGGTCTGTTACTAATGTCACCTCTACATTACATATTTGCTGGGGAGCACAGGCAGGACTCTATCATCATTACGGCGTTCGTAAATATGTTTTGGAAGAAAAAGTGTTTGGCGTATTTTCACATTCCGTTTGTAACCGAACAGTGAACCTATTAAGAGGCTTTGATGATGAGTATGTTGTTCCGCAATCTCGCTATACTGAAGTACGTAAAGAGGATATAAACAAGGTGGCGGACATCGAAATTTTATCTGAATCTCCTGAATCAGGAGTTAATATTGTAGCGTCTAAAAATGGAAAACAAATCTTCATTACGGGTCATTTCGAATATGACGCGACAACATTGAAAAGCGAGTACGAGCGTGATATGGAAAAAGGATTAGAGACCTGTTGCCCACTTCACTACTTTGTAAATAACGACGAAACTTCCGAACCACGACTTCGGTGGCGTGCCCATGCCAATTTACTGTTTTCAAATTGGTTGAACTACTATGTGTATCAAGAAACCCCTTATGATTTAAGTAATAAATAAAGGCTATTTTCGTAAACTTTTTTGCTTTTAGGTCGTCTTTTGAGAATAAATAAGCTTCACGCAAAGCGTGAAGAACCAAGCATTTGCTTGGTTACGACCTAAAAGCTAATAGCAACAATCTTTTGGAAAAGAGCGTAAATAAAGAATCTAAATCCCCTTCTTCTGAAGGGGATTTTTCAATGGGAGCATGAAAGGAATAGCACATTTTGGATTTAAAAGCATACGATAAAAACTAGGTAAGAGTCTATAGCTATTGTCTACCTTGTAAAAAAATGCGTTTCGAAAGTTCACTTTCCAGTATTAATTTTTCATCAAGGATTATTATGTTGGTGAAAGTGAACTTTTTCTACCTAGTTGATATCAGGAGGTCGGATAAAGTGAGTGTTAAGCATTTCTTTTTAGATGGAAATACAAGTAAGGGCTATGTTTCACTTGTGAAATATATCGTAAGCACGATGAACAAAGTCTATGTCGTTAAAGGTAGTTTAGGCAGTGAAAAAACCAAGCTTTTTAAAACAATTAGTGATTATTTTGAACAGCAGAATTTACTTGTCTATTTGTTGCACAATCCATCAGACGAAGACCAGTTAGATGGAATTGTCGTTCCAGAGAAGAGTATTGCTGTTGTTGACGGTTCAAAGCGGAATGGAATTGAAGCAAAATACAGTGGGTTTATCGAAGAGTCAATTAATCTTGATGAGATGATTGATAAAGTAAAGCTAGTCATAAATAAAAAATCAATTATTAGCAAGCGAAATGAAATCGAGCAACTTCATGAGGAAGCATATGCAAAATTCGCGAGAGGCAAGGAGATACATGAGAAGAAAGAGGAATTATATATTTCTGCTATGGATTTTGATAAAGCAAATAAAGTTACGGCGCAGCTAGCTGCTAGTCTGTTTCATAATGTAACAATAGCAAAAGAAAATCCAATAGTGGAGCAGTTATTCTTTGGTGCAGCAACACCAAATGGTGCGATTAATTTCATTGATAATATTACGAGTGATATTAGTAAACGATATATTATTAAGGGAAGATCAGGAAGCGGTAAGAGTACGGTCATGAGAAAAATCGGTAAATATGCTGAAAACGTAGGGTTATCAGTACAATATTTCCCGTGTGGTTTAGACCCAAATAGCTTAGATATGATTATTATACCTTCACTAAGCGTGGCGATTTTAGATGGTACTGCCCCTCATGTTATCGATCCTACAAGAGCAAGCGATGAGGTCATTGACATGTTTGAACTTTGTATGGATCAGTCAATAGATACAAAGTACGATGAGGAGTTTAAACAGTTACATGTAGCCTACAAGGCGGAAATGAAAGAAGGCACAAGACTTTTAGAAGAGGCGAAAAAAGTGAAAGATTCACTTGAGCAAATTTATCTAGAAGCCGTAGATACTGTTGAATTATATAACAAAATGAACGAGATTGTGGCGACTATTACAGCAAACTAACTTTTGGTGAAACTGATCTTCTGTCAGCAACAGGAAAAATGTGAAAGATTTAACTTCCTTTAACATAATTGTTTTGGAAACAATACAATTATGGAGGGGATTTCGATGAATTGGTTGATCATCATTATTATAGTCGTCCTCGTATACTTGACTGTTAAGAATAACTGGTTTTATGATCCTACATCGCCAGATCGCCCGAAAAAAACCAAAGCACAAAATTGGTTTTTAGCCAAATCTAAACGAAAAAACTAAGGGATTTCAGGGATATTCTCTGGGGAGAAAATTGTAAATTAGTTAAGGAGTGCGAATATATTCGTACTCCTTATTTTTGTGAGTTTTTTTCCACTCCAAGAAAATTGTAAATCACTTTCCCCGAAATGTGAATCTGTAACCTGTATTTGTGCTTTAGTTACGAAGATTGTGAAGCGGCTAGGATAAAAATCGTTTGCGCTTCTGCCTCAAATATTGAATGTACAATCTAAAATTTGTTTTTGATAAAGAATTTCACCTAAATTGTGACAATTTTTAAACTTTTTATACTATTTAATTTAAATTGTATGATTTTTGTGACAGTGGTCACTTTTTTAGTCGGTAAATAATGTAAAAATACATAATAGTATAAAAATATAATTAGTTAAGGGGAGATCTTATGCGGAAAATATGGTATCTTGTTGTTTTTATTTTTCTACTTTTAGGATGTTCAAACGATGTTGCAAAGAGTGATGAAAAATCTAATGGAAATGTTTATGAACCAATCGCAGGGCACAAAGACCTTCACCAACCTCCTGTACCAATTGAATATGAAAGAATTAGTGAAAATGAAGTAAATATTACAATGACAGCTCAGATAACAGATATAAATATTGAGAGACACATCACCTATAAAGCTTGGACATTTAATGGAGAGGCTCCTGGTCCTTTAGTGGTTGTAAATGAAGGAGATATCATTAATTTCACTTTAAAAAACCTCGACCCAATTATTCCGCATAGCATGGATTTTCACGCAGTCCATGCCTCCCCTAAGAGAGATTTTGCAGATGTCATGCCAAATGAAGAAGGTACTTTTAGATATCAAGCGAATTATCCCGGTGTTTTTATGTACCATTGTGGAACGCCATCGGTGTTAGCTCATATCGCCAACGGTATGCATGGAGTCATCCTTGTCATGCCGAAGGATGGCTACCCAACTGATCATGAAATTGACCGTGAATTTGTTCTCATTCAAAATGAGTGGTACAAATACAATGATCTCGATGATATGTTAAACGGTGTTCCAAGTCAGGTGGTATTCTCTGCTAAAGCGCTACGTGAAGGGGATATCAATACGAACGGTACCACTTATGATTTAAAAGATACTCCGCTAGAAGCAAAAGTGGGGGAGAAGATTAGAATGTACGTCAATAACGTTGGACCTAATGAGATAAGCTCCTTTCACGTAGTAGGAACAGTATTAGACGACGTCTATGTAGATGGTAACCCGTACAATCACTTTAAGGGATTACAGACAGTTATTTTACCGGCTAGTGGGGGAGCTGTGGTTGAGTTCACTGTAAAAGAGCCTGGAACATATCCTATCGTTACTCATCAATTTAATCATGCAGAAAAAGGGGCGGTAGCCTTATTAGTAGTATCTGAATAAGTAAAAATTCTTGAAGTAAGCTGTTGAGACAATTTTCATTTGCCTCAACGGCTTTTTTTCTTAAAATCTTAGCACGGCGTAGAGGATTAAGTATATGTCTTATTAATCTTATCAAAGTAAATTATTTCCTTTATAAATGATAAATGGTATAATGATACATGTTTTCAAGAAAGCTCTATTACATAGAAGATAGGTGTTGAAGGGATATGGATGCATTAGAGGTATTAATGAATGTTGATAAAATTGTCCCATATTTCCAACCGATTTTTAGTGCAACTAAGCAGAGTGTGATCGGTTATGAGGTTCTTGGTAGAATAAAGATTGATAATGAAGTTATTAGTTTAGGGAGCTTTTTTAATAATGATAGTATTCCTGATGAATATGTGATCGAGGTGGACGAACAACTTCAGTTGATGGCCTTTGAGTACTATTGTCGGGCGCAGCAAACTACTGATTTATTTATTAATTGTAATGCCAATATTCTAATGAATGATGAAGATTATACAGAGAAACTACTTAATCGTATTCAATCATTTGAAACTCGTGGTCTGAAGCTTGAGAATATTGTGCTAGAGATTAGGGAACACGATTACCATGGAGATCTATCACAACTAGGACATCTAATCATGTATTTGAAAAGCCTAGGTATTAGAATTGCCATCGATGATGTTGGAAAGGGTGGCAGCAATTTAGACAGAATTGCGCAACTTGAACCTGATATTATAAAGGTTGATTTAGATTTTATTAAAGGAGTTTCCATTTCTCAAGCACATCGAGATGTGTTATTTTCTTTATCAACATTTGCTAGGAAAATGGGCGCAACACTATTGTTTGAAGGGATTGGAGACTTAACGAAATTAAATGCTGCATGGAGGAATGGCGGTCGTTATTACCAAGGCTTTTATTTAGCGAGACCTGCTTCTGAGTTCGTCGTCGAAGATTGCTGTAAAGAAAAACTGAAATCAGAGTTCCAGCAGTTTATTAATCATGAGCGCACCAATCTAAATAATCAATACATATTTACTGATGAATTAAATAATCGTCTTGAACAAGTCGTCAAAAAAGACAAGAAATTGCCTTTAGAAGAGTTAATTAAGGGTGCAGCAACAAATCTTCAAGACGTTAGCTTTCGCCTTTATATTTGTGATCAGTATGGATTTCAACGCTCCTCAAATTATCTAAAAAGTACGAATGGATGGCAAAAGCAAGAAGATTATATAGGGAAAAATTGGAGTTGGCGACCATATTTTCTTGAGACAATTGTCAGAATGCAGTACGAAAAACGTGGTGTGTTATCTGATTTATACAGTGACATTGAAACGAATGAATTTATTCGGACATTTTCATATCCGATAAATGAAGAACTTTATTTATTTCTTGATATTCCTTACGCGTTCCTCTATGAAAAGAAAGGCTTGTTATAACTAACAGTCTGGACTCAGGCCTTCCTGAGTCTTCTTTTCGTTTAGAATAGGAACGTACAAAATTACAGATATGATCGGAGCACATGATGAATTCTACATTTAACTTGAAAGCACTTTTATTTTTTTATTTTTCGGCAATGACCATCATTGTTGGCTACTTACCAGTTTATTTTCAGGAAAATGGCTTGTCTGGTAGTCAAATTGGTGTTTTATTAGCGGTTGGCCCACTAGCTTCAATGATTTCTCAACCATTTTGGGGATTTATGACCGATAAATATAAGTCTTCGAAAAAGATTATTTTTATTTGCCTAATAGGAGCGTTAATTGGATCGTTGTTCATGTTTCTAAGCACGACTTATGTGTTATTAATTGTGGCTGTCTTTTTCTTTTTTGGGTTTATGTCACCTGTCGGGGGATTAGGTGATAGTCTCACTCAAAAAACAGCTAATCAATTATCAGTTTCTTTTGGTTCGATCCGCATGTGGGGTTCGCTTGGCTTTGCGATTATGTCACTACTTAGTGGTTTTTTGTTGGCAAAGATAGGAATTCAATATATTTATTTGCCTTTTCTATTTTTCACGATCATAAGTCTTATTCTAACGTTAAGGGTTACTGATGTTACATCGTCCAAGAAGCCGATTAATCTTAAAGAGGCAACGAAATTACTTGGAAATAAAAGATTTATGATCTTCTTAGTGATTATGATGTTTATTACGATTACTCATCGAACGAATGATAGCTTCCTAGGGATTTATATTGTTGAAAAAGGTGGTTCGGAGTCTTTTATTGGCTGGGCTTGGTTTATCGGGGTAGTTTCTGAAGCATTAGTCTTTGCTACAGCCACAATATGGTTTCGAAGATTTCATGCCTTGTCCTTTATTGTTCTTTCAGGTGTTTTCTTTGCGTTTCGTTGGATAGTTATGGGGTTCATTCAGGAGCCATTGCTTGTTTTACCATTACAAATGATGCATGGATTATCGTTTGGGATTTTTTATTTATGTGCGTTCCATTTTGTCACAAAATTAATTCCTGAAGAACTGCAATCAACGGGACACTTATTATTTTATTCATTCTTCTTTGGTTTGTCTGGTGTGATTGGTTCAAGTATCGGTGGATGGATCATTGATAAAGTAAATGTTGCCTATTTATATTCTGCTTTAGGGGTATTATCTATCATTGGCGTCATTTTCATGGTGATTTACCAAGTAGTCTATATGAAAATGGAAAAAGTGAATTCTGTTAGTAGTGTTTAAAGATGTCGTAAACTTTGTTGCTTTTAGGTCGCTTTTTGAAAAATAAACTTTTTGTCCCAATTGCTTATTTATTCTCAAACACTTAGAACCAAGCATTCGCTCGGGTAAGACCTATTTACAACAAACCGTTAATGATGTATTGCAAATAGGTTTTTTTGGGGAGCCAAGTGAATGCTTGGCTCTTTATGATTTTCACTTAGTTCTTCTCAAAAGATACCCAAAAGTAGTAGTGCTAAAAAACAAACAAAGAAACTGCTTAGTAAAAAAGAAATTAGACTATGTCGAAAGGGATTTCTATGTTTAAATATTCGACATAATCTTTTAAGTTTTTACAAAAATGCAAACAAATCCTACAAGATATGTTATATTAATTATATCTTAAGTAGATAGAAAAATGTGACAAAGGGGGTAGACATAGATTATGAATAATTTGCGTGGGAAAATTATCAGTGGGTTTTCGGTGATTTTGCTTTTGTTAGTTATAATGTCTGGGTACAGTCTTTATAACGTTCATCAAATAAATAGCAATGTCGAGCAAATCGTTGAAGATGATTTACAACGGCTAACATTAAGTAATGATCTTGCCTATAATATGGCGGAACGATTAGCCTTAGTGCGCGGTTATATTTTACTGGGAAAAGCAGAATATAAAGAGCGTTATCTTGAGTTGACCGAAGAAAGCTATCTACTAGAAGAGCAATTGCTAGCAATTCAAGAAGGTACATATATTTTAAATTTAGTAGAAAAAAGTCAGCTTTGGGATCGGTTAATTTCGGGAAGGATTTTTCCGATGTTTGAAGCCAACGGGCGAGAAACAGCCATTGTTAGTATCCAATATCAAGTAGATCCATTAGCTAACGAAGTAGTAGAAGGTTATCACGAACTTGCACTTGCTGGTCAAGCCCACATTGTTGAGCAAGGAAGCGGAATGGTCCAACAAGGTAATACAATCGTGTTATTTAACATAGTTGCGATCATCATTGGAATTATTTTATCTATTGGTGTAGCTTTATTTACAGCGAAAAAAATTGTGGAGCCAATCACAGCTGTTGTTCGTCTCGTTGAACAAGTGGCTAAAGGAGATCTAACGGGAAAAGCCATTGAAGTGAAATCGAATGATGAACTTGGGCGATTAACCGCTTCAACAAATGACATGGCGGATAGTCTGCGAAGTTTACTGACGAGAACTACTGAAACATCTAACCAAGTAGCTGCAGCTTCTGAACAGCTAACCGCAAGTTCAGAGCAAACTACAGTTGCTACAAATCAAATCGCCTCGACGATTCAAGATGTTGCCAATGGTGCAGAAGTGACTGTAATTGGAACGAAAGAAAGTGCTAGGGCAATGGAAGAAATGACTTCTGGTATTCAAAGAATTGCAGAGTCATCATCTGTTGTTGCAGAGAGTTCCTTAGATGCAACCCATGAAGCACAAGAAGGAAATAAGTCATTACAACGAGTGATTGAGCAAATGAATTTGATTAGTATTGCTGTTAAAGATGCCTCGACGACGATTGGTCGATTGGGTGAGCGATCTAATGAAATTGGAAGTATTACAGGAGTGATCACAACAATTGCTGATCAAACAAATTTATTAGCTTTGAATGCAGCGATCGAAGCTGCTCGTGCCGGCGACCATGGTAAGGGATTTGCTGTCGTTGCTGATGAAGTTCGTAAACTAGCTGAGGAATCACGCCGATCAGCAGCAAAAATCTCTTCTGTGATCCACGAAATTCAAGACGAGACAGCTTATGCTGTCAAAACGATGGACAATGGTACGAAGGAAGTTGAGGCAGGTATAACTGTTGTTGAAGAAACAGGGCTTGCATTCGAAAGAATTTTAGCGGCTATACAAAACGTTTCATCGCAAATTCAAGAGGTCTCAGCAACAGCTGAAGAAATGTCTGCAAGCTCAGAACAAGTTAGTGCATCTGTTGACGAGATGGCTAGTGTTGCGATTGAAACAGCAGAACATTTTCAATTAGTAGCCTCAGGGGCTGACCAACAATTATCTTCGATGGAGGAAATCCAAGCCTCTGCCAATAACTTAAGTCAGTTAGCTGCAGAGTTACATGAAGAAATTAAGAAGTTTAAATTATAAGTAGCAAAACACCTACATCTTAAGGGGAACCTTAGAATGTAGGTGTTTTTTTGGTCTCAAAAATACAAGATGAATTTTCTCGCGCAAAGTAGGAAAAAAGAAAATCACTTTTTCTAGGACGCTTGGGTTTTCTTAAAAGATAAGAATGTATAGAATTTCAACATAATAACTGTCTAGCTCCACCGCCCAGCCCCTCGAGGTCAAATAACCTTCGAGAATAAAAGTGAAAGAGCACACTTTTTTCTCGAAGAACATTTGCTTGTCGGGGCTAAAATGGGCGCTTGCGCTTTTCTTAATTTAATCTATTTTTCGCCCAACCGATTTTTTGACAAGTGTTTTAGAAAATAAATCATTACCAGTTCATGTATCGGAGCTTGTGTGGCTCGGTAGAACCACCAAGGTAAACGTGGTTGAAAATGTTCTAAGGCAATGATTGAGCACTTATTTCTCTTCATAAATGTAAAGGTTCCTTTTTGCTTTGGGGTTGCAAGTAAACCACCTGTAACTCCTAAGACCACTTTTTCAGGTGTCTGTTGTTGAAGTGTAAGGACCAATAAAGGTTTAGGAATGAAACGAATGAATAGTTGATATTGATGATTGATGAACGTTACTTTGATTAATTTTTTTGAGGCAGTACTTAGCCAATGAAAATACGTTTTTGTTAATTCAAGTGGTGGGAGTTGTTCCTTAACTACTTGAATGGAACAGTACATCTTTTGGGAATGACTAAGAGAAATCAGTCTATTGGACTTTACCCTAATTTTATAGGTGTCTTGTAAGTTTAATTCGAATTGTTTGAGCGGATGTGAGTGCAATGATTTCACCAACTTTTTGAAAAATTTAACTGAGTAAAAGGGCATGAAATAACTAACTCTAATCATAACACGTAAAATTAATTATAGTTTATGCAAATTAAGGAGTGACGTCATGAAAAGAGGCGTTTTATTAAGTATTGGCTTACTTGTTGTTATTTATATAAATGGCTGTGGGATAAATGGGCAAGGGGTCGATCCAGGCTTAGAAAATGATCCCGGGACTAGATTTCAAGCCCATGATCATCGTGAAGGGTTTGGACTTTGGAATCAACAAGGTGACCGCAAAAATCCTATTGCGAATATAGTTACGAGAGATGAACGACCAGGAAGAGGGATGAACGGGATCCTTGATCGGACTCCACCGGAAATGAATCAAAGAATTTCTAGATTTGATGCACAGCAGGGGATGTCGAATAAACCAAACGCATTTGCTATTGATGCACAATCAGAACGAAATATTGAAGAACAAATTACGTTGGAACTATTACAGCTAGATACTGTTCGTGATGCACAGGTGATTAGCCAGGGGAAACAACTGTTAATTGCTGTTGACTGTGAAACAAATGATACAGAAGGCTTAAAAAGTGAAATTGAAACATTCGTTACCAACAAATATCCAAATAAGAATATTGTTGTTGTAACTGATCGTCATGCGGTTGATCGGATTCGCTTATTAGATGACGGTTTTATAGACGACCAAACAGACGATCGAGATTTCATTGACAATACTACTGGTCCAATTGCAGGACAGAGCAGGTTAGAATAGGGCTGATATGATCAGTCCTTTTTCACGTTTACTTGCAATAAATATAAGAAAATTATGGCATTTATGGTATGATAAGTACAAGTGAAATTAAATTTGAGGTGATAAAATGAAAACATTTAAATTATGTTCTTTAGTTGTGTTATTAGATACTGAGATTGAACCTAACGAAATAGAATTAATTGATGGATTAATCATTAATAAAGAAGAAGCTCAAAAAAATTGGTTAATTGAAGCAGTCGTTGAACCTGAGCTTGAGAGTTATTTTAAGAAATTACACGAAACACAAGAAAAGTTTATGGTTGAAGCTACCATCACGAAAAGATCTAATGCCCCAGCAACCTTTGTGTCTACAGTGAAGAGTATCAATAAGATTACAAACAATGTGAGCGTGCTTTTAGATGGACTATTGGTTGTAAAGGAAGACGACTTTTCAGATATGATTTTAAGAAGTATTTTGGAGGAAGGCTTCGAAGGTGAAGAAATTCTAATAGAGTTTAAAAGAAGAAAGAAAGATCGAGGTAGAGCAATTCAAGGAGCTTTAAATAATGCTTTTGTAGAGGTGAAAGGAAAATTCTTTGACTAAGCGAATAGGAGACTGATTGTATGGTGGATAAAACAGCAATGAAGGTTAAAATTGTTGAATACGATACACGGTTAGCTGGGAAAGTCGCCGACATGTGGAACAACAGTCTAGAGGGGTGGGGTGGCGAACGAACGGTCATGACCGAAGAACACGTTCGGACTCAGGAAGAAAACTCGACGAATAAACATCTCTACATTGCTCTTGATGGTGATAAGGCGGTAGGCTATTGTGGCCTTTCGGAATATCGCGATGATGAGGGTGCTTTGTACATACCATTATTAAATGTAAGAGATGACTATCATGGTAAAAAAATTGGGAAAGCACTAGTTCTTCAAGCACTACAAAGGTCGATTGAATTAAAGTGGCCACGGCTTGATTTATATACGTGGGCTGGAAATACAAAAGCCGTACCACTTTATAAAAAATGTGGCTTTTTTTGGGAAGAACGTGATGACACGGTTCACTTAATGAACTTTATGCCCACGGTATTAAATACGGAGGCATTCCGCGAGTTTTTTCAAAAGGCTGATTGGTATGACTCTTCTTCAAGATTGATTGAAGTAAAGCCGGATGGGATCAAAGAAAATGGTTTTGACTTCTTTGAATATCGATGGCAGCATGAAAATCACTTCTTACGAGTTCAGTTTGAGAAAACAGGTCGAGGAATGAGATTGATTGAAACAGATGAATATTGTATTTATGCGACAATATCCAAACCTGCCCTAGTAGTAGGGCAATCATATGAGATTAACTATCGCGTAAAGAACAAAACTGAAAAGCCAATAGAAATTACATTGACCGGGCGGGATGATAAAAATATTCGGTTTTCTTTTCATGGGCATTTTTCGGTAACCAAAGAGCAGGAGGTAACCGCTCAATTTTTTGTAGATACTATTGATGAGGAACAAAATAATTTTCGGACCCATCCAGCAGTAACTACAAAAGTGACAATAAATGGTGAAAATATCGAAATGAAGCTCGGGATTGAACCGAAGCTCCCGGTAAAAATAAGTGCAAAGGTTCCAGCAAACCAATGTTTTTTACAGAAGCAAGCTAGCTTTTTTATTGAAATGGAAAATAACTTTGAGGAAGAGGTATGTGTTTCATTTCAGTTACCGAAAGCCTCATTTATTACTATGCAAACTACTTCTTTAAACATAACCATTGACCAAAAGGCAAGAAAACTAGTCGAAATACCTTATGTATTAGAGTCATTTGGATATTACAGTGAAAAAATTCTCGTCACTTGCAAACGATCAAACGGAGAAACGGTTACGTATGAGAAACAGCTCGGAATTGCTTTTCCTGGGATCGGTACTAGTTTCACAGGCGAATGTGAAGACTATTGGCATCTTTATTGTGGGCGTTATCATGTTGCCCTGCAAAAGTCAGGTAACGCAATTATTTGCGAAAAAGGAATGAAAAACGCTGGGCTTATCACCTTATCTTACCCTAAATTAGGAAAGCCTTTTTCTGAGGAGTTTGCAAAATTAAAACCAACCGTTAGTTTTCAGAAAGCGCATGGATTTTTACTGATGAAAGCATCTTTTCAATCTCAGGATTTCTCTGGGTTACTACTACATTCAGTCATTAAGTTGTACATGGATGGTCTTGTTGAACATTATTTTGAGATTGAAAATAATGTTAGTGGTGTTGAGTTTCCAAACCTAGCAATTTATGACCAAGTAGTCTATGAATTTAATAATTCTACTTTTTCATATCAAGGGAAAATTATGAAACTAAATGGTAAATACCCAGCTCGCTTTAGTCTATGGAATAGTCGACATGTAACTGAAAACTGGTTGTTCTCTAAGAACGCTAGTTGCTATGGGTTAAGTTGGCATCCAGACATGAAGCTCAATTTTGCTAATTGGTGTTTATATTTTGAACATCTGTTTGCTAGCAGGAATGGAGAAACACTTATATCTAGGTCAAAGTTTATTAATCTTGGTGTTTTTTCTAGCTGGCAAGAGCAACGAGCGTTTGCTTTGCAACAAGGATATGAGGATTCGGAAATAACGTATGACCATCTTGAATTAGTTAGCAATAATGGGAACCCGTTTACCGACCTGAATACGACTAACGTAAAAGTCGATAATCACAAACAGTCGTTTTTCGAGGGAACGGTAGGAGTAAAAAAATCCGCTACAGAAAAACTAGCTGAAAAGAAAGTCAACTATGAAGAAGAAATAGCGGTGCTACATTTTGAGAATATCCCTTTAGAAAAACAGAAAATCGAAATGATAGAAGCACATGGAGAATTGAATGGACAATATATAGACTTAAAAACCGTGGCGATCCAAAAGAGTTGTGTAGAGGTCATAAAAACAGTTACTGAAGTCACGGGAAATCAGCGTTTATATGTTGTAAACAATGGTCTTATTGAAGTAAGATGTCAGCCAAGCTTTTACCCGGGGATTTTTTCCTTAAAGTATGGAGAACATGAATGGCTAGATAGTTCTTATCCAACATTGGCGCCAAAGGCTTGGTGGAATCCTTGGAGTGGCGGAATTCGTACCTCTTTTGAGAAGTTTCGTCCTGATTCATTATTGAAGGAGGAACGCGATGCCCAATTTGTTGCGTTAACAGATCAACATCAAAATCGTTGGGAAGGAATTAAAATAACTGTTACTGTGCAAAAACATCAAGAATATAAAGGGTTTACTTACCATCAATATATTCTCTTACAACCTGGAACACCTGTTGTTTGCTATTTTGTTGAGATTGAACAACATACAAACCGGTATTTTCATTTTCGACAAATGTTTCATTCCTTATCATTGAATATTACCGATGGGAAAGTTTTGACAGTTACAAATGCTAAGGAAAAGCAAATGTTTACTGCTTCTAGTGAAGAGATTTATTTAGAAGGAGTGAAGCAAATTGCCTTCATGCCAAAAGGAAGCAAGAATCTATTGCAAATTGTACCGGAGTTAGACTTTGATGACATTGAACTGTATATGAATCAAACAGTTACGGATGTTTCGGTCATGAAAAAAATTCATCTAGCTAGTGGTACAACGTGGCGTTCAAAACCAACCTTCTTGTTGTTCCATTCAGAAGTGATTGATGATCAGGCATTAAAGAGCCTTAGAACTTTACGTTTTTAAGAAAGGGAGTTTCATTTGAAGATAATTGATGCACATATGCATTTTTCAAAAATTGAAAGCTTTCAAAAGACAGCAAAAGACCGTTCACATATTGATTACACCTACGAGGGGCTCCTACAAGAATATCGTGATGCCAATGTGGTGTTAGGGATTGGGATGGGTGTAACAGAACAACAATTGGGTGGTTTTCCCGATAGTTCAGCACCAACACCGATGGGATTGGATATGCTTAAGGATGAGCATACAAGAATTGTTTATTGTCCAGGTGTAAACCCATATTCTTTAGGAACAGCTGAACTATTGGCCTTAGAGGCTGAATTAACAAGTCAGCGTGTTGTAGGGATAAAGATTTACTTAGGATATTATCCATATTACGCGTACGATAAAATCTATGGGCCGGTTTATGAGCTTGCAGCAGCCTATAATGTCCCTGTTGTGTTTCACTGTGGCGATACTTATTCAGAGCGGGGCTTATTAAAATATTCGCATCCACTTACATTAGATGAGGTAGCAGTTCAAAATCGGAACGTGACATTTATGATGGCGCATTTCGGTGATCCATGGGTCTTAGATGGCGCAGAGGTTGTTTATAAAAATTCAAATATGTATGCAGATTTGTCAGGATTAATTGTCGGAGATAGACAAGAAGTTAAGCGTATATCCAATACTCCACACTTTTATGATCACTTACGACATGCGATTACCTTTTGTGACCACTATGAAAAACTATTGTTTGGGACAGATTGGCCTCTTGTGCAGGTTCAGCCATACATTGAGTTTATTAAGACATTTATCCCTGATCAGTACGTCGAGGACGTGTTTTATAACAATGCTCTTAAGGTTTTCCCGAAGCTTAAGTCTTTTTTAGAATAGCTAATGAGTGCGGCTGACCATGATCAGTCAGCCGCTTTTTACCAAGGTGTTACGAAAGTTTACTATTTGCTATGAAAAAATGACTAAGCTTTTCTTGAACTTTATTTCTTAAATGCATATTTAAAAAACGACTGGTCTTTACATAGCCACGGAAATAGCAATGAAATTCAGAAAAGGTACCATCATTTGGACCAAATTCGATTTTTATGCTTTGTTTATGTAGCTGTTTTTTTATTTCAAATAGCTCTTTACTAATAGATCCAATCGAAGAATGAATTAATTGTAAGTAAGGTTCTTTTAGTTTGAAAAATGATTTTTCGACATTGATTAAATCGTTTTGCAAAACTTTGCGAGCAAGTGTTAAAATAATGAAAGCCTCGAAAAGGCGTTCTTCTTGTTGAGATAAACAATTCATCTGTAAAAGCTCCTTTCCGTAAAAGAACTTATGTTCGTATTTATTTTACCTGATGAATTTTTTTTTTGCAAGAGGTCTACGGGGGAAATTGATTACTGACCTGTGCAGTAACCAATAATATAGTCAAAAAGGAGGAATTTACATAATGCGTTTGGTTCATTATGGTTTTGTCACGTTGTTACTAATTTTATTCATTACGGGGTGTGGTCAAGGGACGACTGAGGAAAATACCGGAGAGGTTAACGAGCCTGTCACTGAAGTGGACGAGCCTGCACCGGCAGCAGAAGAGATTACCCCAGTTGACTATCCTCAATTTAATACGGATGTTCAACCAACTGAAAGAGTAGTTAAGATGGTTACGAGCAAGGGAGAAATCACGATTCGTCTTTATCCTGAATACGCACCACTTGCGGTAGAAAATTTCTTAACTCATAGTGAAAATGGTTACTATGATGGTGTCTTGTTTCATCGGGTAATTAATGATTTTATGATCCAATCTGGAGATCCTAATGGAACTGGAATGGGTGGTGAAAGCATCTATGGAGAACCTTTTGCGGATGAGTTCTCTCCAAGTCTCGCTCATTTTAGAGGTGCTTTATCAATGGCCAATCCTGGGCGACCAAACACGAACGGTAGTCAATTTTTCATTGTGCAAACAGACGATTTTAACCGCAGTATTATTGGGCAAATAGAACAACAAAATGGGATTAAGTTTCCAGAAGAAACGATTGAACTGTATGAGCAACATGGAGGAACTCCATATCTAGATTATCGTCATACAGTTTTTGGACATGTAGTAGAGGGAATGGATGTCGTGGACGAGATCGCTAGAACTCCAGTTGGTACTAATGATCGTCCACTCGAAGATATTATCATCGAGAGAATTGAGATTTTGAATTAATAGAGAAAAGTTCACGGAATAGTTGAGCAGAAAAAGTAAATAACATTTGTTTTGGTATACGAATTGCACGCGAATTCGTATACCTCTTTTTATTGGGGGCTGTAAAATGAAAAAAATTGTAATTATTGGTTCGGGTGGCTCTGGAAAATCGACATTAGCAAGAAAATTAGGCGAAAAATTAAAAAGAAACGTGTATCATCTTGATGCCTTATTTTGGAAACCTAATTGGGTGGGGGTTCCGAAAGATGAACAAAGAAAAGTTCAAAATGAGTTAATTAAAGAAGAAGAGTGGATTATTGATGGTAATTATGGTGGGACAATGGAGATTAGACTAAATGCTGCTGATACGATCATTTTTTTAGATCTTCCGAGAACATTATGCGTCTTTCGTGCAAGTAAAAGAATGATTCAATATCGAAATAGAACAAGACCGGATATGGGAGAGGGATGCGAAGAAAAGTTTGACTTAGAATTTTAAGATGGATATGGGAATATCCAAAAAAGAAAAAACCTCAGATTTTAGACCAACTTCAACAATTTTCTAAAGATAAACAAGTTATTATATTGAAGTCACCAAAAGATGTAACACACTTTTTAGAAAAGTTTTAAGAAGAAATAGACTAAGCTAAGTGACTCTACTCCAATGAGCCTCAAATCATTCCATATTTTACATAATAGCATTTTAAAATGTAACAAATAATGGGACTAGATATCTTGTTCATATTAAAACTAGCATACAAAACGCAGATCTGTACGTTTTGTATGCTAGTTAACTATTATGCATTGAATTCTCAACTAATAAAAACGGAAACAATTATTTTTATGTTCCAAAGAGCGCGTTGGAACACGAAAATACAATTAAATGTAGAATTCATGTTCCAAGACGTCAAGCTCCATTTTTATTATTCTTTTATTCCAAAGATAACCGTGGAGTACGGTGGTAAAGTAATTGTGTCACTTGTCACTGTGGAATCCTCGTGAGAAGTGAAAATAAGTTCTCCCATAGGGGCTTCTATCACTATGTTAATTTCATCTTTTGACAAGTTATGAATGACCGTTAGTTCCTCGCCATTGTACTCCCGCTTAAAAGCTAGGCTTCCTTGTTCACGTATTGATGTTTCTGCAAGATTACCGAATAGTAACGCAGGTTGAGAACGTCGAAGATAAATCATTGTTTTATAGTGCTGTAATAATGAATTCGGATCAGCTAGTTGTGCTTCTACAGAAGGAGCGTCAACACCTGTATCGTACTTCGGCTCGATCCAACTTGTTTGGCCAGCGTTCGCCCCCTCATACCAGAGCATTGGCTCGCGGATATGCTCGTCTGGTTTTGCACCTTGCATTCCGATTTCCTCGCCGTAATAGATAAATGGGCTTCCGGGTAAAGTTAGTAACAGTGCTGCAGCCATTTTTGCTTGCTCTTTATTCCCTCGTAGTTCACTCATTACTCGATTGATATCATGATTCGTGATAAAAGTAGAGTCAACGAAATCTTTTGAATATCTTTCAAACGTATCGAGGGTCCGAATTAATTTAGGTACGACAGAGCCACCCCGTTCTGATCTAACAGCCTTTAAAATATCCTCGGCCAAATCGAAATTAAACGTAGAATGTAGTCCGTCTTCTAAATATGGACCTGCTACTTGAGGGAGATCCCAAACTTCACCAACTAGGAAGACATCTTCTTTTACCTCTTCCATTGCAGAGCGGAATTCTTGCCACCAGACAATGTTTTGAGGTTTATCTTTCGGAAAAATATGCTTAGCTGCATCTAAACGGAAACCGTCGACACCAACGTCTTCTAGCCAAAATTTGCCGATGTTAATCATTTCTTGGCGAACTTCTTCATTATAAAAATTGAAGTCGGGCATCCCGCCCCAGAAAACGCTGAAATAGTTATTTGGTGCCTCGCCGTGCCAGAACAGTTGTCCCCATTCGCCGCGCTCTCTTAAATTAGTTGTTTCATCTGCCCAAATGTACCAATCTCGATAACGACTTTCTTTAGAAGAAATAGCATCTTGGAAGAAAGGGTGCATTGTACTAGAGTGATTAACAACCAAATCAATGATCACTTTAATATCACGTTCATGTGCTTCAGCTAAAAATAATTTAAAATCCTCTATCGTTCCGTAGTCTGGATGGATATCATAATAATCAGTTACATCATAGCCATGATAAGAAGGAGAGGGGTGAATAGGCATTAACCAAATTCCTTCCACTCCAAGTTCCTGTAAATAATCAAGCTTTTTAGTCATACCATTAATATCACCGATTCCATCCCCCGTCGAATCGTAAAAGGCGCGAACAAAAATTTCATAGAAAACAGTATTAGGAAAGCTAGAAATGAGTTCATTATGGTCAATGGTTTCAACCACAGCAACATCATTTGGTTGCTGTTCAGTTTCAGGGGTGGTACATCCTGTTACAAAAACCAATAAAACGATAATGGTAAGTAACATGTGCCTTTTTAAATTTGAAAAATACATATAAAAACCTCCAATATGTGCAAACGTTTACTTAATAACAATCTAAATTTTATCAGAGAAATTGTATAGAGTAAACAATAAAGCGAAACCGATTGCACAAATTGAGAGTAGTTAAAAAAAGGAATGCTTTTATCTACTCGTGCTAGATTTACATGAATGAAGGTAAAGACCAAGGATTCATCATTACCTTCGCGGTACATGGATGAAGGATCGAAAAAGGACAACGATTGAACTTCACCATAGTTTTGAGGGGAAATAAAAGACCGCTGTTCCCCGTTTAGTTGTATCGATTAACTCAATGACCAAATCTCACATCTAGTTAAAATACTAAGTTATTATTTTGTTTCTAAAGTGACCTCACCAACACCTTGCGAAATGAATATTTTAATCACTTGATCTGAGTCTACAGTCGTTTTGTAGCGACCATCTTCCTTAACAAAACCATCTGCAGAGACACTACCAATTCCTTTACTTACATCAACAATGACTGCTTGATTTTCAGAAAAAATGAGTTTAGTACTGCCGACACCACTACTTACATTTACAGTGAAATCGGTACTAATTACCTCTGATAGATCAATAACGGTTTCACCGACACCTGCCTGAACAGATAGTTCTGTGAGTTGGAGGTTGCTGAATTTCAGATGACTTTCACCAACACCGAGATTTAAATCAAATGAAAGTGGAATTTGATCTGTAAATGCAAGTTCCCACTCATTTTTCACCGTACCTGTAAAATTAGATTTTTTAGGTTTAAGTTGTAATGTTGCTTTTTCATTCTTCGCACGATAATTGAGTTTAGGAACGAGACTCTCATCACTGTATGTGAATTGACCATGGACGAATGCGTCAGAACTACCGATAAACTTTAATTCACCAACACCAAAGTGAAGCTCAATCGCTCCTTCTTTTAAACTTTCATCGAATTCAATAGATTCGGTGACTGTTTCTGTTGGCCCGGAGACGAGATAGGAGAAGCTACAGCCTGCAAGGAACAATAAACAAGTGCCAAGAAAAAAAATCCATTTTTTCATAACATTTCCTCCTTAATTATTATGTCTAAATTTTACCATTAAAAGGGGATAATGAAGCTAGGACGAAAAATAATTATTTTTATCATAATGCTGTCTATTAAAAAGGTTAGTAATGACAAGATATACCATGGTCTCGGGGGATCTTTCTTACATTCAAAGTTTTTAAATTTGGCTGTTTTCGCAATATTTGTTGCTTTCGTAAAAATCCCAAAATCCGGATTTTTACACATAAATACTAAGATTTCACTACTTAATTTAGTAAGTAGTGCTCTTTTGTTACTTAATTTATTAAGTGATATATTCATCTAAGGAATATTCCAATTATTTAGGTGAAAAGCAACAATGTTTTAGAAAAGAGCCTTAAATTTTTGATTATTGAATTGTCCATCCAGCCACACTGTTTACGAAAAACCCTAACCTATCTAAAAACAGTTGACTTAGAATGTGTGTCAGTGTATTATTCTATTAGTACAGTAGTTCTTTAATACTTATGTATATTTTGAGGGGGGATCATAATGACAACGCCCGTAGTTTCCATAAAAAATCTGTCTAAAGTGATAAAAGGTAAAAAAATTATTGATAATCTTAGCTTTGAAATTTACCCGGGTGAAGTGTTTGGATTTCTTGGCCCGAATGGAGCAGGGAAGACAACGACGATTCGGATGATCGTCGGCTTAATTTCGATGACAGAAGGAGAAGTCATAATAAAGGGGAAAGACGTAGCCAAAAATTTCGAGGAGGCTATTTCAGAAGTAGGAGCGATTGTTGAAAATCCGGAAATGTATAAATTTTTAACAGGGTATCAAAACCTAATTCACTATGCTCGGATGGTACATGGAGTTTCAGAGGAGAGAATCAATCAGGTTGTTAAACTAGTCGGTTTGACTGAAAGGATTCATGAGAAGGTAAAAACATATTCATTGGGAATGAGGCAGCGGTTAGGGTTAGCTCAAGCTCTATTACATTCTCCGTCCGTATTAATTTTGGATGAACCGACAAATGGTTTAGACCCTGCTGGAATTCGTGAAATTCGTGACTATTTACGTAGGTTAGCTAGAGAAGAAGGGCTAGCAGTAATTGTGTCTAGTCATCTGTTATCGGAAATGGAATTAATGTGTGATCGTATTGGGATCATTCAAAAAGGAAAATTGATTGGTGTGCAAGCTGTAAATGAATTTATTAATGGCCAAAAAGAACTAATGATACGGTTTTTGGTGGATCATGTTGTGTTAGCATCTGACTTGTTAAAAGAACAATTTTCAGAACTTTCGTTTCAAATAAACGCAGATTTTATTGAAATTAATTTAGAAAAGGACCAGATCCCACTTGTTAATAAAGCATTGGTTATGAATGGTGTAAATGTCTTTGGAATTAGCCAAACGGCAAAATCATTAGAGGATAAATTTTTGGAAGTAACAGGAGGGGAACAGATTGTTTAATTTGATGAGGCTAATTCAAAATGAAACATGAAAATATACTATCGGCCTGGTACTTGGGTTATGTTTGTCATCCTCATTACGTTATTACTAATTATAGGACTTTTTACAAAGTTTATTTAGATGATCCAGGTCCTGGGGGTTGGCAAGAAGGTGTCATTGCCAAAAATGCTCAATATCAAATGATCATTGCTGAGGGTGGAATGCCTGGAATGGCGCTCGAGCACTATCAACGTGAAATTATTTTAAATGAATATCGTCTAGAACATGATATTCCTCCAGTTGAAACAAAAAGTTTCTGGGGATTCATGACATCAAGTGTTAATTTAATAAGCATTGTTACGATGTTTACAATTATTGTGGCTGCCGGAATTGTTGCTGGTGAATTTACTTGGGGAACTATTAAGCTACTCTTAATTCGACCAGCATCTAGATCAAAAATCTTACTATCCAAATATTTAGCAACCTTTGTTTTTGCCATTTTGATGTTACTTGGCTTATTTATCTTTTCAATTGGAATCGGTGCCTTATTGTTTGGAGCTTCAACTCTTACACAACCGCACCTGTTTTTTGAGGCAGGAACAGTTGTCGAACGGAACATGTTTAGCCATATCCTAATGCTTTATAGCTTAAGTAGTGTTGAATTATTAATGATGGTGACTTTTGCGTTTATGATTTCAACGATTTTCCGAAGCAGTTCATTAGCGATTGGTTTAGCTTTGTTTTTAATGTTTACTGGAAGTCAGCTAGTTCATGTCCTAAGTCAATATGAATGGGTAAAATATATTTTGTTTGCGAATACGTACCTTGTTCAATATATCGAAGGAACCCCAATTGTAGAAGGAATGACAATGACATTCTCATTGGTGATGTTGGCGATCTATTTCATTATATTTAATCTGTTATCTTGGGTGATTTTCCAAAAACGCGATGTTGCAGCATAAGGGGGAAGGGTTATGAGTGTATCCTTTGATAATTCAAAACCAATATATTTGCAGCTAATGGACTATTTTTTTCAACAAATCTGTAACGGTTCGCTAATTCCAGGCCAAAAATTACCCTCAGTTCGAGAAACAGCTGTTGATGTCGGTGTTAACCCGAATACTGTTCAAAGGACATACGCTGAGATGGAACGAAAAGGGATTGTCGAGGCAAGGAGAGGTCAGGGGTCATTTGTAACTGATAATGAAGTCGTGATAAAGCAGTTGCGGTCTGAAATCTCTGAACAATATATAACGACTTTTATTACCTATATGTTAAACAATGGCTTTTCTGAGGCGGAAATTATTGAGCAAGTGAAAGTGGCATTAAAAAAGTCGAATGGTTGAGGTGAAAATTATGGATCCGATAGTTAGATTTCATCAAGTGTCAAAAAGATTTGGATTAACGTTAGCTCTAAAAGATGTTAGTTTTGAAGTTCCAACTGGTGGAATTATTGGCTTGGTTGGGCCTAATGGTAGTGGGAAGTCAACATTGTTAAAATTGATTGCGGGTTTATTGAAAAGATCATCTGGTGAGATTGAGGTAGCGAGAATAAATGTTACTAGGTTAATAGCAAATAAGGTCGCCTTCCTTGCTGAGGTTGACTCCTTGTATGATTTTTATACTGTAGATGAGACGATCCGTTTCTCTGCAAGTGTTTTCCCGGACTTTGACGTTCAAAAAGCTCATACAATCATTCAGGCTCTCGAAGTTGATCGCACGAAAAAAGTAGGAACATTATCAAAAGGAAACCGTGCCAGAGTAAAGATTGCAATTGCACTCTCACGAAAAGTACCTTTATTAATTATGGATGAACCGTTATCAGGGTTAGACCCATTAGTTAGAGAAGATATTATCAAATTAATTGCCAAGTTTGTTGAAATGGAAGAGCAAACTCTTATTATCTCAACACATGAAGTGACTGAAATTGAACCTTTACTAGATCATGTAATAGTAGTTAAAAATGGTGAAATTTTATTGTCGGAAAATGTAGAGGAGCTTCGAGAAGTAAGGGGGCAAAGTGTGTTAGATATTATGAAGGAGGTTCTAAAATGAGTTGGCTAGCGCTTTATATGAAAGAGCTCCGTTTAACAAGAACTAGTTTTCTAATTAACATGATGTCTTTAGTGGTGGTCGGTGGTTTGTTATTCTATCTGATTGAACGGCACAGCCCCTTTTTCGTCACCTTAACCGTGCTACTAATCGTCGCGCACTTTTTTTACATGTTTTTTGCAATGCTTTCATCGTTACGGCAAGAGTGGAAACAAAAAACGACGGTATTTTGGTTAAACATCCCTGTTCGTGGCTGGCAGCTTTTATCAGCTAAGTTTGCTGCGGCAATGACGCAATTATTTATTTCTTTAGTGACAACGTTTTTGATTACTTATTTTCTTCTTAAAAATAGTTCTGAATATTTTCCAGACCCAATGGTGTCAAATTTCTTAATTAGACAAATGGAAGCATATTGGTGGGTATTATTTTTAGGTATTTTCATTGCCTCGCTTCAATCGGGGGTGGTGGCCACATTTATTTATATGATGGCAAAATCAGTACGGAAATTTGGATGGTTGTTAGGAATTGCGATTAGTATGGTAGGTAGTTGGCTTTGGGTTCGATTTCAAGATACAGCGATATATCGAGGAGTCACCGAATGGGGAGTTATTATGCGAGAAACAGAGTTTATGGAGTCTTTAGAAATCTTTTTGACTCTGGAGAAGACCCAACGGTTCATATGGGAGTAGCAAATGATGCGATCCTTTATATGGGTACGTCTGTTGTTGATCTCCTAATGGTTGCTGCGGTTTATTGATTTCTGCATGGCTATTAGATCATAAAGTTGAAGCATAAAAAAGTTAGTTTAACCACCTAGACTAATTTAGTAAACCGTACCGTTTTTGGGAAATGGCGTGTGAACTGACAACAGTTTTGACACGCCATTTCTTATGTTTCAAGCTTTTATTTAACTAAAGCAAACTAGGACGAGGACATAGATTCCGTTATTTTTAAATTATCCACCTTTATTAAACTTTCGCGGACACCAGATCCTTTATTTGACCGAAAACATTGAATGTTCACTACTTAAAGACCAAATAGAGTACCCTCTGTCCGCGAAATCTAAAATTAACGTATTTTTTTAAAAATAAAGGATCTGATGTCCGGCTTGTCTTTAAAAATTATTTTTCCGCTTATTGAGCTCATCTATTAGAACATACATGACAAATTTTTTCCCAACGATAAAAATAAAAAACAGGCTGTTGAAATTAATTCAACAGCCTGATCATACTTTGTTAGTTATTATCTGTAAGTGGAAGATAGATCATAATTGCTAGAGTGATAATAGCTAATAACGTTAGTGGTCCTTCATATGGTGAAGCCGCTACTGCTTCTTTTGCGCCGCCACTGCCAGCAGCAAGTGTTGTTGAAGCAAAGAATGTTAGAAAAGCAATAAGAGTAGTTAAAAGTGCAATTGTTTTTTTCATGGGAAAGTCTCCTCCTAAAATGAAACTATGTAAATAGTATTATTACTAACATTATAGAATTAACTCTGCACAATAGCAACAAGTGAACGAAAAAGCATACAAATCTTTTGATTCCTTTTTAATTGTAAATTATTTTCGCTAACACGTTCTTAGTGTAGCTGTGTAAAAACCATTCGCAATTACACTTTGATTAATATAGCTGGTTAAGTAAATTACGAAATTCGCTCAATTCAGCTAATATTTTAAAAAACATGCTATAATGATTTAATTAAATATTATGTAAGTTTGAGCAATGTTATTCTCAACTAGGAAGGGTTTAATATGAATAAGACAGTAAGGATTGAAGATATTGTAATTGCGCACCATAGCTTAAAGGATGTTGTTGTACATACCCCACTTCAATACAATGAAGTTTTGTCAGAACGTTATCAATGTAAGGTTTTTTTGAAAGAGAAGATTTACAAGTAGTTCGCTCATTTAAATTCGCGGCGCTTATTTTATGATACAAAGCTTAACAAACGATGAGCGTACTGCGGGAGTTGTTTGTGCAAGTGCAGGTAATCATGCACAAGGTGTAGCTTACGCTTGTAAGCATTTAAAAATATTTGGAAAAATATTTATGCCGAAAACAACACCAAGGCAGAAGGTAACGCAAGTGAAACGTTTTGGTGGTGAATTTATCGAGATCGTCTTGACAGGTGATACGTTTGACGATGCTTTTACGAAGCAATGGAGTTTTGTACTGAAAATGACAAAATTTTTATTCATCCTTTTGATGATCATAGAATTATCGCAGGACAAGGTACCGTTGGAATGGAGATCATGGATGATATGGACGAGCCGATCGATTATTTATTTATGTCGATAGGTGGAGGTGGACTCACTTCAGGTGTCGGTACCTATATGAAAGGGGTTAGTCCAACGACAAAGTTAATTGGAGTTGAACCAGAAGGTGCTCCTGCAATGAAAGCAGCAATTGAAAAAGGTGAAGTTGTTGCATTAAAGAAAATTGACAAATTGTTGATGGAGCTGCTGTAAAAAAGGTCGGAGAACTCCCTTTTGAGCTTTGTCGGACACTTCTAGATGACATTGTCATTGTACCTGAAGGGAAAGTTTGTACAACCATCTTGGAGCTTTATAATGAAAATGCGATTGTCGCTGAACCGGCAGGAGCGTTACCAATATCAGCGCTCCAATTTTATCAGGAAGAGATCAAAGCGAAAACTGTTGTTTGTGTCATTAGTGGTGGAAACAACGATATTGGTCGAATGCAAGAAATTAAAGAGCGATCGTTGATCTACGAAGGACTTCAACACCATTTTATTATCAACTTTCCACAAAGAGCAGGAGCTTTAAGGGAATTTTTAGATGATGTACTGGGTCCAGACGATGATATCATTCGTTTTGAATACACAAAAAAGAATAACAAAGATAATGGGCCAGCTCTCGTCGGTATTGAGTTGAAGCGTAGTGATGACTACGATGCGTTAATTCAGCGAATGACGGAACACGAAATTGAATTTATTGAAGTGAATAAAGATGAAAATCTATTTAATTTGCTAATTTAGTCAAAGAATACGAATGGACATCACGGTAAAAGTGGTACGCTAAATATAGATTGTTAGTTTGTCAGGTGATTATCGAAAAATAATGAGATTGCAAGGGCTAGCTATAACTTGATGCACTTGATTAGTTGGTAGAAACGCAGGAGAAATGTTTACGATAAGAGCCTTTACAATCACACTGGTTTATTTTTTGAGGAGGAAATTGAGTTGGCTAAGGATCAGCAAGCGATTTTATTAGAAAGTGGAACAAATGAATTAGAAGTGATTGTTTTTGCAATCGGAGAAGGTGTTTTTGGAATAAATGTCATGAAAGTACGAGAAATCATCAAACCGCTTCCGGTGACAAAGGTACCGAATTCCCACCCGAGTGTGGAAGGGATCATTAGACTTCGTGATGAGATATTACCCGTAGTTGATTTAGCAAAAGTAGTTGGATTTCCAGCTTCAAAGCAACCAGAGCAGGACAAGTTGATTGTTGCTGAATTAAATAAGTTAAAAATTGCTTTTCATGTACATAGTGTTTCTAGAATTCATCGTATTTCATGGGAGCAAATCGAAAAGCCAACGAAGCTTTCTCAAGGTTTAGAAGGGGCGACGATTGGTGTAATAAAGATGGAAGACCAGATGATTTTATTATTAGATTACGAAAAAATCGTCGTTGACATTAGCCCAGAGGCAGGAATAAATATCGGTCAGTTAAAATCCTTAGGGCAGCGCCAACGCAGCGAGAAAAAAATAATGATTGCCGAAGACTCGCCAATCTTACGTAAGCTATTAGAAGATACTTTAACACAAGCGGGCTATAAGAACCTACAATTTTTTGAAGATGGCAAACAAGCCTGGGACTATTTAGAAAAACTAGGTGAAAGCACTGATTTGGTTACAGAGTTTCCTCATCTCATTATCTCTGATATTGAAATGCCAAAAATGGATGGACATCATTTAACAAAACGCATCAAAGAAGATAAGGTTCTTAATGCTATACCCGTGGTGATTTTTAGTTCGTTAATAACTGGTGATTTATTTCATAAGGGTGAACGTGTTGGTGCGAATGCTCAAGTAAGTAAACCAGAAATTGTTAACCTTGTAGAAACAATTGATCAATTGTTAGCATAGATCATGCAAACCATAAAGCATACCGACTTGTTAGTAGTCGGTATGCTTTTGTTTGTTCACAAAAAATGGAAGCTTAGACTTCGTGTGACATACCCACCATTTAATTTTATAACTGAAATTTGAAGTGGGGGGCTTCTGGCTAAAGTGTTACGTAAATAGTAAGAAAAATGGTCAGCTTAACTCAAAAAAGTTGTTGTAATACAGTTTTTGTTGTAGTACAATTATGTTATACAACAAACATTCAATTATAACAGGGGGTAACAACAATGACAGTTGGTTCAGTAGTTGAATTTTTTAGAAATTTACCACCAAAACAGTGCTCTTGCTGCGGGCAAGAGGTTAATGAAATGCATGATTGCTATACTCATCAATGTGAAAGCTGTGAAACAGAAGATCTAAAATAAATAGTTCAAAACTTCCTTCATGTAAGAGGGGAGTTTTTTTATTTGTAGGCGCTAAATTGAATAAGACTAACGAGAGTAACAAAAGCTAATCCTGAGTTTTTTAAAGGGAGGGTGCTTATTGTGAAAGCTATTATAGCTGCCTTAATCTCCATTGGATTAGCACAATTACTAAAGGTTCCGCTTAAGGGTATGCAGACTGGAGTTTGGGATTGGAAACAACTCTTTGGCTCTGGAGGAATGCCAAGTTCTCACGCAGCAGGTGTGACTTCATTAGCTACATATATTGGGTTAAAGCTAGGCTCCCGATCATTAGACTTTGCCTTATCAATCGTCTTCGGACTAATTGTGATGTATGACGCCCAAGGCGTTCGCAGGCATGCAGGTGAAACATCTATCAAAGTAAATGAACTTGAGAAGAGAATTGATCAATTAACTGGCACAAACAAAGACGGTGCACACGATCGTAAAGACAAACAATTAAAAGAAAGTATTGGCCACCAACCAGAGGAAGTACTTGGAGGCGCGATTTTAGGGTTTATTGTTGGTTTAGTTAGCTTTTTTAGCAGGGAAAATAAGTGAAAACAAAAACGAAGGCAAACGCATGATGCGTAGCCTTCGTTTTATTATTTCGAGAAGGGGGAAAACCTTCATGAAAACAAATTTACTTTGTAGCGTTTAGTTGAAGCATGTCAGCCATGTCTTCTTGAGCATCACCGATTAACTGTAGGTTGAAAGCGTCTTGAAGTACGTTTAATACACCTTCACTAATGAATTCTGGTGGTTTTGGCCCGATGCGAATATCTTTAATTCCTAATGAGAATAAACCTAATAGGATTGCAACTGCCTTTTGTTCGAACCAAGATAATACAATACTTACAGGAAGTTCGTTTACTTCACAGCCAAATGCATCTGCTAAAGCTACAGCAATTTTAACTGTTGATCCTGAGTTATTACATTGTCCTAAGTCGATGTAGCGAGGGATATCTGTTCCAGGAACAGTTCCATAGTCTACGTCGTTAAAGCGGAATTTACCACATGAAGTTGTTAGAATAACTGTATCTTGTGGAAGCGATGTTGCTAATTCACGGTAGTACTCGCCACCTTTACCAGGAGCGTCACAACCAGCGATTACGAAGAAACGTTTGATTTTTCCAGCTTTAACGGCGTCAATAATTTCAGGAGCGATTCCTAAAACTGTTTCATGGTGGAAACCTGTTACTAATGTTTCATCAGACTCAATGTTAGCCTCAGGTAATTCTAATGCTCTTTCAATAAGTGGACTGAAATCTTCACCTTGAATTTTTGCTACTCCTTCAAGTCCAGCTAACTCATAAGAGAAGAAGCGATCAGCGTAAGATCCTTTAATAGGCATTACACAGTTTGTTGTAGCTAAGATAGCTCCAGGGAATTTTTCAAATAAACGTCTTTGGTCAAACCAAGCTTTACCAATGTTTCCTTTTAAATGCGGATATTTCTTTAGATGTGGATATCCGTGAGCAGGAAGCATCTCTGAGTGAGTGTAGATATTAATCCCTTTTCCTTCAGTTTGCTTAAGTAGCTCTTCTAAAGCAAATAAGTTATGCCCAGTGATAACGATACATTTGCCTTCAATTTTATTTTGCGTAACGCGTACAGGTTGAGGGATTCCAAGTCTTTCCGTATGAGCACGGTCTAATAGGTCCATCACCTTTACTGTTGCTGTTCCAACTTTCATAGCCATATCGATATGTTCTTGTAAGTTAAAGTTTGAGTTTGTTAGTGTTAAATAAAGAGCCTCTTGTGTTATTGCGTCAACCTCAGGGTCAACATAGCCTAGTTGATTAGCATGTGTTCTGTATGCTGCTACCCCTTTAAGACCAAAAATAATGGTATCTTGTAAGCTAGCGATATCCTCGTTTTTTCCACATACCCCGATTACTTTACAGCCACCCGTTGGTGTTTGTTCACATTGATAACAAAACATGATTAATCCTCCTCAAAAACTTCTGTCTATTTTCTCTGTAGTAAAACAGTAACATCTATAAAATAGAAGTGAACCGTTTTCTTAACCTGTACTAATCATACTTTGAAACATTTGATACAGCAGTGATATTTGTCACGATAATTAATAGTCGAAATATTTAATTAATATTAACAACGTGCAAATAGATGTAACTATGATGTATGTAATAGCATTCTTAAAAACGTCGATCTATAAGAACTTGACGCAAAGCCAAGCGACATCAAGTAACGAAAAAATGGTCCTTAAAAACAATTCAGAAAATTCCTGAAATAACATATAATAAATAACATGGAGTTTATCATTAAGGTGGGGGAGCTATGGTTGTAACTGAAAGAAGAGATGAAATCTTGTTATTTGAGCAACATGAGCATGCGAAGGTATGTGGAGAGTTTGCTCAAGCTTGGAAAGATGAATATTTTGATGGAAACGAAAAGAGGGAATCAGTGTTATATGCGATCTATGAGCATGATAATGGCTGGATTGAACTTGATCAACGGCCATTACTAAATAAAGAAACAAAGCTTCCGCATTCATTTATTGATTACCCCTTATCTCCTAAGCTTGAAGCTTATACAAAGGGGATTAATTATATAGAACAACACGATGAATATGCTGCATTAATTTGTAGTCTTCATTACGCTTCATTTTTTGAGCGGTACACAAATGGCAGAGGGGAAGTTTTTTTGGCGCAAGAACGAAAACGGCAAAGAAAGCTACTACAAGTATTGACGGTAGAGAAAGAAACTCTGCAATTTCATTATGACCTCTTGCAATTTTGCGATAATCTTTCTTTGTATTTATGTATGAATGAACCAGGAGTCGATAAAAAGAATGAATTTAGTTGGTTCAAAAGAGGTTTTCAACAAAGGTTTCACTTTAATCAAAAGCGCAGAATTATTGCACATTGGCTTGATAAAAATACAGTTTCAGTGGAAGACTTCCCGTTTTCTTGTGAGCTAACTGTATCAATGGGATACAAAAAGATAAAGAAAAACCGAATTCTTTCTCTAGAAAAAGAGTATGAAGCGGCTGAAAACCAACAGAGAGTTATCACATTAGTCGGGGGTTAATAAGGTTTGAAAACATTTTACTAGAAAGTTTAACAATTTTGCTACCAAATGGAAAACGAATGAAGAATAAATACGTTGCTCGAGGTCATCATACTTGTATGAAAAATTTCCTAATTATTTTCGTTTGTATTTTAGCGATCGTATTTCCAAAAGGGGTACTTGCAGATGAGCAGGTATCGGTTAGGCTAGTTAATTATATTGGTAATACCGAAAAGGTGAATATCAAATGTGTTGGAGAGTATCACTCACTCGACTCCACGTTACTATTAAAGGAAGGAGCGACTTATCAATTAAAAGTAAAAGATGGGGAGATCGTCTTAGACGGGGATGAGTTTGAATATATCACTGATGGTTCTCTTGTTCTATTACCAAAATCGTATGATGAAGAGAATGTTATTTATATAAACGATCGACCATACTTGGGATCAATGGAGTTGCAAATTGAGGATGAAACGTTTATTCGTCCTGTAAACCAGCTTCTTTTAGAGGATTATTTAAAGGGAGTTGTCCCTTTTGAAGTTTACCCGACATGGGACTTAGAGACATTAAAGGCACAAACACTGGCGGCACGTACGTATGCGGTCACTAATTTGAAGAAAAAGATGGACGATACGATCCGTTTTCAAGTTTACGGCGGGTATACATGGAATGATCATACGACTCAAGCAGTTGAAGAAACAAGGGGTGAGGTCATTACCTATAGAAACCAGCTCATTGATGCTTTTTACTCAGCAAGTAATGGTGGACTGACGGAAAGCAATGCACACGTTTGGGGTGGAAATGCTTTAACCTACTTTCCAATCCAGAAGGACCCTTACGACCCAATTCACCCTTGGGAGTTTCAGCTTAATAAACATCAAATTTCTTTAAATGAGATAGACTTTGAAGATCGTAATTGGTGGGTTAATCATGATGAACTGGATACAGATATAACCATGGTCATGAAAAAATGGCTTCATAAAAAAGGTTATTCTAAAGAAATTAAAATATTGTCCATTCCTCATTTTGAAATAAAATTGAAAAATTTGCATTCTGACCGTGCAGACGAAGGCACAATTACGGTTGAATTTTTGCAGCGATTACTAGATGGGACGGTACTTTATCATGTTTTAGTTTTGGAAAATGGAAGGTTAGATCGGATTCGTCCGATGATCGGTGGGGACATTTTTAGAAGTTATCTAGTTGATTCGTTTATTCAAAATGATGATATATATATAGTAAAAGGTAGAGGGTATGGGCATGGTGTTGGGATGAGTCAATGGGGCGCTCAGAAAATGGCGGAACGGGGTAAAAAGTATCAGGAAATATTACAATTTTACTATCCGGGGACCAGGATCAAGAAAATGTAATTCATGGAAAGATAAAAAACGCTAGGAAACAATTGTTCCTAGCGTTTCGTTATTTACTTAAATAAACGGTGTTTCATGCTTAACTTTTAGTTTTCTCCAACGGCGTTCTACCTCATCCTCGAACTCTTTCAACATTGGAGCATTTGATTCTTTTAATATATGCTTAGTTTTACCCATCATTTTTAACCATTCGGATAATTCTACACGCTTATTTTTCGCTTCTGGATCGTACGTAATCGTAGTTTCACCCTGCTCTACTTCATAAAGCGGGAAGAAGCAAGAGTCAACAGCAGCTTTAATGATGCTTTCACCTTGACGATCTTCAGACTTCCAGTTAAGTGGACAAGCGATTAAGATCTTTCCGTAAACCATTCCCACGTTGTTAGCATACCACTGTGCTTTTGCGGCCTTTTTGATAAGGTCTTGTGGGTAAGCTTCTGTTCCAGTGAATACATAAGGGATATTTGTTGCAGCCATAATTTGCGCAGTATCCTTATGGTGGAATGCTTTTCCTTGTTTTGTTTTTCCGACTGTAGTTGTACTAGTCATATGCCCCATTGGAGTAGAGTAGGACATTTGCGAACCGGTATTCATGTAACCTTCATTATCATACTCAAGTACGATCATTTTATGGTTACGAAGAGCAGTTCCAATCGCAGAACCCATACCAATATCCATACCGCCATCACCAGTAATCATCACAAATGTGAAATCATCAGAAATATCTATTTCACCACGTTCTTTCATTTCAAAGAATGCTTCTAGCGTACCAGATAGGGTAGCTGCACCACTTTGGAATAAGTTGTGAATGAATGTTTGCTTGTGAGAGCTGTGCGGATAACCAGTTGTAACAACGTATGCACATCCCGTTTGTAACAAAATAACTGCGTCACCTTCAATCCCCTTAAAGAACAATTCTAAGCCAGGGAAGATTCCACAACCAGGGCATGCGCCATGTCCAGAAGCAAATCGCTTCGGTTTTCCAGTTAGGTTACGGAGTGGTGGGATTTTCACATTTAATTTTTTTGTTTCTTCATTTTGAGTAACAGTAATTAAGCCAGATTTGAAAGCATCGCCATGCATTGGTTCAATTACCGGCTTTAACGCGTTTTCTGGTTTACCAGGTACATGGCCGTAATAATCAAACGGTCTTTCAGCAAAACCACGTTCTTTTGCGTCGATCGCCATTTCAAAAAACTTTTCAGCATCGTCAGCATAGAAATCTTTACCGCCTACACCAAATACACGACTTAGAACAATTGTTTGATTACCTTTATCGTCTTGAAGTGCAGATTTGACTTCATGAGTTAGGTTCGGTCCATTTCCACCGTAAGAATCAGCACGTTCACCTACTAATAATGCTTTTACATTTTTAAGAGCTTCACGAATTTCTTTTGCAGGGAATGGTCTGATAATATTCGGGCTAATCACACCAGCTTTAATTCCTTGCTTACGCAGTTTATCAACTACATCCTTCGCGGATTCAGCTGCTGAATTAAGAAGGAATAAGGCAACCTCAGCATCTTCCATACCGTATAAATCTAATGTTTCGTACATACGGCCAGAAATTTCAGCGTATTCCTTTTGTAGTTCTTCGAACACTTGCCCAGCACGGTAAATTGCTTCCGATTGTTGGAAGTTATTATTGATAAGATCGTCACCACTCATATGAGCACCAATTGTGACAGGCTTATCTTTTACACAAGCTCTTGGATATTCAGTAGGCATTTCACCAACAAAATCCTGAACTACTTTACGTTCTTTAAAATATTCAACTTTACGTTTTTGATGCGATGTAAAGAAGCCATCATATGCAACAATAACAGGAAGACGAACATCTTTATGCTCAGCAAGTTTTAAAGCGATAATGTTCATATCGTAAACAGCCTGCGGAGTGCGAGCAGTTAAAATAACCCAACCAGTATTTAAAGCGTAGTAAAGGTCAGAATGATCACCACGAATATCTAGTGGACCACTAACTGCACGAGTTACTAGGTTCATAACCATTGGAAAACGTAAACCAGATTGAGCTGGCATTTGTTCAATCATATATAAAAATCCGTTTGCACTTGTTGCATTAAATACACGAGCTCCAGTAGCAGCGGCTCCAAAGCAAATACCAGCTGAGCCATGCTCACCATCGGCAGCGATTAATTCGATGTCGTGCAAACCTTGGGATTTCATTAAGTCAAGATATTGTGCAACTTCAGTTGAAGGCGTGATTGGAAAGTAACCCATAACATGATAGTTAATTTGAGCTGCAGCCATAGCTGCCATTTCATTTCCACTTTCAAATGTAGTTAATTGTTCATATTTTGTTTTTGTTGTTTCTTTTAAGTTATCTTCTAAAGTAGCCATTAGAAACTCCCTCCTGCAATGTATGGAAATTTTTGAGCGACACGATTTGCTTCAGCATAACCTACTTTTTCAGCCATATCAGCCAAAGCATCAGTAGGGCAGGCGTCTACACACTTAAGACAGCCTTTGCAATATTGATAATCGATACCCGTTAAGAACATTTGCATTCTACCGCGTTTATCTGCGCCTTCTTCCCAAACAAAGCAATAGTCAGGACAAACAGTATCACAGGCTGCACAGTTAATACATTTTTCTTGTTCAAAAGCTGGTAAGAAGCCCTGACGCGATCCACTTAAATCTTTCAAAATACTATTTGCTTGGGCTGAGATAATTCCACCAATTTCTTGTGTTAAGTAGCCAAGAACTGGTTCTGGTCTAGAGAATTCTTTACCTTGAGCATTTTCAGGTAGTTCATACGTTTTGAACGTAACTTCATTGTAGCCACGATCGAACGTGCGAATATTTGGTTCTACAAAATGAGGGTATTTTTTTTCAAATGTTTTACGAATAACATTGCGCATTTCTTCTGGGTCTAAAAAGTCTAAAATACGGTACAAGGCACCTAGCATCGCTGTATTTACTTTTGTTTTCTCTTCAACAGCAATTTTCATAGCATCAACAATGGCTAATGTTCCGTAATCAAGTTTAAGATCTTCTCTTACACTATCAAAATCTCTAGTACTGTTAACTAAAACTATACCATCTGCCGGTAAACCGCTTACAACATTTACCGTTTTATAAAGTGCTTCATGAAACACTCCGATAACGTGAGGCTGTTCAATTGGACTGTGGTCACGAATTTCAACATCAGCATCACAAAATCTTACGAATGCTTTAACTGGTGAACCTTTTTTTTCTGAACCATAAGAAGAAAAGTTAGAACCATTTAATCCTAATCCTAAAACGCCGGCTTCTGCTAACATTTTTCCTGCTAAGTTCGCCCCTAACCCCCCAATTGACTCAAGGCGTATTTCAAAAAAGCCTAATTGATTCTTTTTTGGTAAAATAGACATGTTTAATAATCCCCCTCTAAAAAATTGACAATACTCCCACCTATCGTCATTATAAAATAAAAGGAATATTTTAGATGTGATCAAAGTCACACTTTTTGAATTTATTTTTATTTTTTATTAATACACTTATTTTTCTTTCGTTAAATACCAGTAAAATAAAGGGTTTTAAGGTGGTATTAATATAATACAGTTTTTGGTTTGTTGTATAACAGAAGGTGTAGAGAGCATATGAAAATTAATATTAGATGAATAATTGTGTATAAAAATTCCAAAATGAGGTGTAGTTATCTTGAAAGAGTTGAAAATCTTAATCGAAGCAGAGCAATATGTACGTGGCTTACTAGAAAAGGATAGTAGTGGGCACGATTGGTGGCATATCCACAGAGTTAGAGGGTTGGCGAGAGAAATTGCCGCCAATGAGGGGGCGAACATTTTTATTTGTGAACTAACCGCACTACTTCATGATTTAGCAGATGAAAAGCTTTTTGGAGACGAAGAAAAAAGTTTAGAAAACCTTGATAGCTGGTTGCTGAGAAACGATGTAAACCAAGAAGATCGACAACATATCCTGCATATTATTAAAACCATGTCTTATAAAGGCGGTAACAACACTCCTGTAGAAACACTAGAAGGAAAGGTTGTACAGGATGCTGACAGATTAGATGCGCTCGGGGCGATAGGAATAGGCCGTACTTTTGCCTATGCGGGAGCAAAAGGCCAATTAATGTACGATCCAGCTATTCCGGTTCGGCAGGAAATGACTAAAGATGAATACCGAACAGGTGAGAGTACCGCAATCAATCACTTTTACGAAAAGTTATTAAAACTCAAGGATTTAATGAATACGGAGTATGGGAAAAAATTAGCAGAAGAAAGACACGAGTATTTAGAGGTGTTTTTAGATAGGTTTTTAGCAGAGTGGAATGTTTAATTAGAGTGTTGAGTTTTGAGTGTTGAGTTTTGAGTTGTGTGGGTGGAGCTGCGCAGCTTAAGGTGTAGAGTGTAGAATTGGAGTTTTGAGTGTTGAGTGTTGAGTTTTGGGTTGTGTGGGTGGAGCTTTGCAGCTTAAGGTGTAGAATTTGAGTTTTGAGTGTTGAGTTTTGAGTTTTGAGTTGTGTGGGTGGAGCTGCGCAGCTTAAGGTGTAGAGTGTAGAATTGGAGTTTTGAGTGTTGAGTTTTGAGTTGTGTGGGTGTAGCTGCGCAGCTTAAGGTGTAGAGTGTAAGTTTAGAGTTTAGAGTGTAGAATGTAGAATGTAGAATGTAGAATGTAGAATGTAGAATGTAGAATGTAGAATGTAGAATGTAGAATGTAGAATTCGATTGTGAAAAAATCACAAATCACATACAAATAAAAAAGCTGGACCTGCCTGATAGGCGGATCCAGCTTTTGGTATTTTTGCTAGGAGGTGATAACAAAGGGAATTTAACGTTACACTGTGTTAATTAATTCGTTTCGCCCCTAAATATCGGGACTTCCAATAACTAATATTCATATCACTGATCGTCACTCCAGTGGAGGATCCAGCATGGATGAACTGTTGATTTCCTAAGTAAATCCCTGCATGTGAGGGGCCTTTTTTGTAAGTTTCAAAAAAGACAAGATCACCAACTTGTAAACTGTCAACTGATTTTCCGTAGCTCCAAATATCAGCTACAGTTCTTGGAATTTTTACGCCTTGATTTTTATAGACATACATCAGAAAACCGCTACAATCAAAGCCACTTGGAGTAGTACCACCCCAAACGTAAGGAGTACCAATAAAATTTTTGGCGTAATCAATGACATTATTTGAAGAAGCAGGTGCTTTCTTTGTAGGTGCTGGTTCTGCTGTAGTTTTTGGTGCTTGAGTTGGTGGAGCGGCTGACCTGGCTGTACTTTGCGCTATAGGCGCTGTTTTTAAATGCAAAATGGTTCTCTTGCCAGCGATGCCATCGACAGCTAGGTTATTTTGCAATTGGTAGTTACGAACAGCAGCCTCAGTATTAGGACCAAATGATCCATCTACTCTTTTATTATAGTAGCCTTTATTTCTTAATAAACTTTGCAGATCTTTAACTGCCTGACCTCTATCGCCGTTTCGTAAGTAGTCTACGGCATTGAGATCATGTTTTTCGACTACTTTTACCGTTTCTACAATCGTAGGTGCTGGAATCTCCATATCATAATCTGCAGCGAAGACGGTCGTAGAAAGATTGTTTTCAGCTTTTATCTCGTTTTCAACTGTAATAGAAACACCTGAGAGATGTTCATAGGTTTCCTCACCAATGATGCCATCAATTTGAAGACCATTATCTTTTTGATAAGCCTTTACTGCCTCTGTTGTTCGTGAGCCGAAAATACCATCCTTTTCAAAATGATAGTAGCCAGCATCGATCAACTTTTTTTGAATTTCTTTGACAGCGTCTCCTTTATCACCATTTCTAAAGAATTGGCCTTCCTGTATCGTTAGCATTATATGGTCTTCTACTTCTACTTCACCAATATTCTTATTAATAAATAAGGCAGCTAATGTTTCAGGGCCAGCCACACCGTCGACCTGTAGTTTTTTCATTTTTTGAAATTGTCGAATGGCTGCATGTGTTTTCACTCCGAAAATGCCAGTTTCTTCATCGGAGATTGCTAAATCATAGTCTAAAAGCTTATTTTGGATCGTAAATACCTTAATGCCAGTGTGACCAAAGCTATATCTTTCACTAGGGTTAAAGGTGATATCATCGATGACAATTTTGCTATCGGCAGCTTCTATGGAAGTAGGGGAACTACTTAAGGCAACACTAGCAGCTATCGATGACAAAATTACTTTTTCACTAACGGTTTCTAATTTCATGAAACTGTTACCTCCTTACTTAGTTGTCAAAAAATTTAAAATGATTGAGAGGCAAAAAAAAATCGCACCGGCTTAAAAACATTCTATGCAAAGTAAGGTAAAATAGAACAAGAGTAAAAGTTTAAGAGGAGGGCGCACCGTGGATGCTATCAAACTGACAGATATCTTTAAAACTCTGAACGAATTTCTAGCTTTTTATGGAATTGACGAGAGCAAACTTTCAAGCTATACCCAGGAGAGATTAGAGGAGAAAACAAATGTTCACATTTTTGAACCTCCAAAACCAACGAAAACAGTCTTGCTGATTCATGGCTACTTTGATCATTCAGGGTCTTTTAAAAATGTAATTAATTATTTTCTTTCCCTAAACTATCGAGTCGTTAGTTACGATTTAGAAGGACATGGTTTGTCTAATGGTAATAGAGGAGAAATCCATGATTTTGATGATTATGTACAAGAGTTTCGAAAAGTTCTAGCTTTTGTGAAGGGAATAATTATTATCCTACAATGATTATTGCCCATAGTACTGGAGCGGCCATCTGTACACAATATTTATTACAATATCGAGGTCATTTTGAAAAAGTCATCTATTTAGCGCCGTTAGTAAGAGCTGCCAATTGGCATTATATAGTAGCTTCTTCAAAAGTTGTTCCAAAGTTTAAACAACAGCTTACAAGAAAGTTCGCCCAAAACTCTTCAGACGCTGATTATCTTGAATTTGCCCAAAAAGATCCTTTGCAATGTCGGTATATATCAGTTCCTTGGGTGCTTGCGATGATCAAGTGGAACAAAAAAGTAGAAGAGCTGCAGCCTTCTACTCAAGAAATCTATATCATTCAAGGTACTTTAGATGGAACGGTCGAATGGAAATATAATGTTTCTTTTTTACGAAAGAAATTTCCGTTTGCACAAATAGCACTAGTAACTGATGGACGACACCAAATAATGAATGAAGGCCCACTGATTAAAAAAATCGTATTTTCACTTATTGAGAAGTTTCGTTTACTCTAATTCTCCATTGAATAGTCAGAGCTAAACAGATCATGATAACTGCCCCAATCAATAACCCTTGATTTGGGGCGACATTTATCGCCCCAACGATGAACGATCCAACAACAACCCCTAAGGAAAAAAAAGCATAAAACAAACCGAATGCTTTGCCACGTTCATGCTTAGTAGAGTGATCAATAACTAAGGCAGTAACGGATGGGAAAATGCAGGCAAATCCAATCCCATAAAAAAACATCGCGATAAACAAAATGATGATTTGCTCAAATGAACTTAAGATGACCAAACCGATACAAACGAAAACCATGCCGGTAATGACCATTTTTTCTCGTTTGACTTGATCAAAGAGCTTATTTGTTGGTAAGACAAAAACTAGGATGGCCACAATACCAAAAGTGCTTAAGAGCATACCGGAAAAAGCAACGCTTTGCCCTGCTTCTGCTATTTTTAAAGGAAGCATGTAAGCTAGAATTCCTAATGTTAGCATCAACGAAAAAGCACCGATATAAGCATTAATTAACGGCGGTAAGCCTAGTAATTTTTTTATTTCTGAGGAATTAAATCCAGTTTGCTTTGTTTGTTTTGGAGTGTAATTTTCTTTTAGGATAAACAAAATGAAAATCGCTGTTACAAAGAACAAGGCACTAATTATATAAAAAACCCAAACGATTCCTAAGGATTTAGTGACTAACGCGCCAAAAGCAGGACCAATAATGGCAGAAATTCCAACCCCAGCGCCTGAAAAAGCCATCGTTTTTCCCCGGTTACCTGAACGCGAATAATCCCCTAGAAAGGCAAAGGCACTAGGTACAAGTAAGCCACCACCAAGACCATGGATGAGACGCATGGTTAACAGCTGTGATGGAGTTGTCACAAAGGTATAACCGACGAGACAAACACTTACAAAAAACATTCCAAGGACAAGAATTCTTTTTCTCCCAAATTTATCAATCCATTGACCAGCAATAATATTTCCTCCCATATTTGCAAGGGAATACATGCCAACGATTAAACCAATTACCAGGCTAGAAGCCCCTAAACTTTGGGCAAAGGGTGCAATAATTGGTAACTGAGAAAATGTATCTAAAAATGCTATAACAACAATAAAATAAACGAAATAAATCACAAAAATCCTCCCAAGTCCTGTTAATAATTATCTGTATTATACATTACCTTAGCTGTTTTACGATAATTTTTACCATTTTAACAACAAATGTCCAAGGATGATAACGTTTCAAACTACAAACGATATCATTAGGAGGTGAGTTGGAAAATGGCACAAGACGTATTATGTGAAGTAAACAACTGTAAGTATTGGGCAAACGGAAACCTTTGCTCTGCTGATTCGATCTATGTAGTCAGTCACACAGGAAAAGAAGCAGAAAGTCAAAAAGAAACTGACTGTAAAACGTTCGAAGCCGAACACTAAGCTCCTCCAACCAACAATGCATTCGAACAATGCATTGTTGGTTTTTTATGTCTAATTTGAAGTATGTTTCCTTAATTATTAGCAAAACTAACGTTGAAATACTTAAGGAGGAGGTTTCATTGGGGAGTATTCCGATAGAACAAGCGATGTTAGCGATTCAACAAGCAAGATTGGCGATGCAACAGGGATTAATCCGGATAGACCATGAGCAATTTACGAGAGTTGAGCAACAATTGCAACTTGCTCAAGAAGTTATTATTGAGGCTAAACAAAAGGCGAGTGCAAATGAAGAACAGCTCTTAGAACAAGCCAGTGTTTCGCTTTTTGATGTAATGGAACAACTGCACGAAAGAAAACAACCATCGAATTTACAAAATGGCTAATAGAAGTACGAAAAAAAGGAGGGTATATTAAATGCTACATAAATACAAAATTATCGTCTTAACGATTTGTTTTTTCTCAATGATTTGTTCTCCGGTAATGGCTTATGAAGCTGTTCCGGAGGCTGGGATCGCCATAAATGGAAAAATGGTTGATGGCATAAAACCAATAAAAATATCGGGTAAGTACTACGTTCCGTTTAGAGATCTTTCTAAATTATTAGGGTACAACGATATTCGTTTTGAGTCGAATACGAAAACATATCAGATTACAGATGGATCCACTGTGGTACGTTTAACAATGGGGGGATCGAGAGCACGTAGAGGTGATGAGTATATAAATATTGATCCTCCAAGATGGTTAAATGAAATGGCTTATGTCTCGTTAGACGCAGCAAGTAGCTTGTTTAACTCTTTTATTTACTTCAAACCAGAGAACGGTTCAATCCAAGTTGAAAAGCCGGCAACTAGATATCGTGTTCAATCAGGGGATACACTATGGTTAATTTCAGAAGCTCACCATACGACTGTTCAGCGGTTAATGGCTGCCAATGGATTAACCTCTACGCTCATTTACCCTGGTCAAATATTAAAGCTTCCTCCTCGGGCTCAAACAAAGGAACTGGAACCGATCAAGGAGAAAAAACCGGTTGAAAAAGTCCCAAGTAACGATTCACAAATTCGTTCAGAAATTATTAACGTGGCACAAAGGTTCATAGGGGCAGGTTATAAATTCGGAGCAACTTTAGATGAAGCACCAAGATTATTCGACTGTTCTTCTTATACGCAATATGTATTTAACCAAAAGGGGATTCAACTCCCAAGAACATCCAGGGAACAAGCAGGATTAGGTTCTTCTGTTCCGGTAGCATCACTAAAACAAGGAGATTTATTGTTTTTCCAATCACCAACCCTGTATTCTGATGGTAGGGTAGGTCACTTAGGAATTTACATGGACGGTGGTCATATGATACACGCTTCCTCATCAAATGGTGTTCATATTACGTATAATGTGTTTAGCAATAGTTACTGGGGAAAAAATTATTTATTTGCAAAGCGTATTCTAGAGTAATTTATATAGAATGCAGTAAAAAAGGTATAATGCTCATACTGAGGGCATTATACCTTTTTGTTTTAGGTTTTTAAATTAGCGTTATGCCGTCAATCGTTGGAGTGGTGATGTCATATGTTCGTGAAGTATCATAATTTTACAACCATAAGAATAATGCTTGTTATAACTAACGAGAAGGTCATGATAAAACTCAATCAGCATACGGACATACAAGATGATTTCTTCATTAAAAAGCTGCGAGCGATTGATTAGGACGTTCTCATATTTCTTAACAAGCTTGCTTGTCCTTTTTAGTAACTTTCTAGCACTGCGGATGTTTGAAATAATTGTAATTTGTTTAAACAGATTTTGAAGATCATTTTTCAAATATGCTTTTAATTGCAAATTAATATCACATTTTAAGGTAATATCTTGGTCATGAAAAATGAATTGCTTAAGCATAATTAAATCTGATTTTACAAGTTCTTCACTAAATGCCAGATAAACACGTAATGTATTATACGCATCGTACATTGGGTTGTGCTTTTCACCATAAAAATTCAAATCATATAGTGCTAGTGCGGTCTCTACTGACGGATTTGTCTTAGAAACTCGTTTTGAAAAAGTTTCTTGAAAATCAACGTAGCGATTTTTCACCATGGCAATTGTCGTCTGAGGGATGTCATGACGTGAAGCATCTAGTTCTAACCTTGAGATGTCGTTCGTTGACCAAGAGAAAAAGCGTGATGTTTCTACAATGCCAACCCAGGTAAAAAACTCTTTCAAGACAACTGGAAAACCATCGGCAAATGCTAAGTCGCAATCTTCAATATGTGTTAAGCTTTTACAAAATTCACTAAGTGGTTCTGTTTGCAGCGGTTTTATAAATCGATCAAAGGATGTGATCGATTTAGTTTCTAAATCATATTTTACAGCCCCGAGTCGAATGCTTTCCATATCTGCATATGGCATTCCTTCCTTCGAACAAAGCATCTCAAAATCAAAAAAGACAAATTGATTTACTTCCGTCATTTAACTCCCTCCTTTCATTCCAATTGCTTATTATAAGATGTTGGAAGTGGGGGAGCAATACGAAATTATTTCCAACTCAAGAATTAGCAGCATCGCTTAGTAATAGTTGCTCTTCTTTATATATCTCTTTAATAGGAGATGTTTTGTAACGCCCAATTAGGAATGAGGCGATCATAATAGCTACAATTGAATACAAAGCACTTTGCCATCCTACCAAAAATACGGCAAATAAGAGGATGAGGGTATCACAAAGGAAAATGACGTAGCCTCGATTGATTGCTAGTTTTTTATCTAAGAACAAAGCAAGGATATGAATACCACCTAAGGATGAACCATTATTTAGTACAAGTGTTACTCCAATCCCAATGAAAATACCAGCTACTAGAGAAGCCGTCATTGGAGGAATTTGAATTGTAGGAATTAGTAAGTTTAGAGAATCTTGAATAATTGAAATTCCAATAATAGAAAGTAAGCTAGAGAGAGTAAACCATTTCCCAAGTTCATAAAGTGATATGACAAAGAAAGGTAAGTTGACTACTACAAACAATCCGCTCCAGGAAAGGGGAGTTATGTAGGTTAACATTGTAGCAACACCAGCGGTACCCCCAAAAGTTAGCATGCTTTGAGACAATATATGTAGTCCAAATGCTGTGAAAAATAAACCAAATAGGACATAAGAGAATTTCTTGAATAGTTGCATTTTATCACCTATTAATCTTTTAATTATTTAATAGATTAAAGTAACAAAATGCATAGGTCAATTAATTAACAACGCAAGGCAAAATGAAAGTTTTTTCTAAATGTTAGAATAATTAAGTTTCACGTTATGCGTGAAAAGCCAAGCATTAGCTTGGCTCCGGCGATCATTGATTTCTACTGTTATTTAGTTATAGGAAGGTTTTGTTAATGGGCAATTTTGGGCCTGAGTTTTTAATTCTGGTGCGTAATAACTTAATTTTTTGATGAAATAGCATGTTTCAGGAATGTGGTGCTCTAAAAACCGTAGAGTTGTTCTTGTGAAGACCTCTGTGCCCAAATATAGGGCAATCGCTTCTTCAACAAATTGATACATCTCAATTGTTGTTTGGCCAATTTGTCTCGACAATCGCTGTTGACGTGGAATTCCTGGAGGTGAAAATCGTAATAATGAGCGCATCTGCTTATTTTGAACAAGATATCCTTGGAACCTAGCAATATAAGCTTCCGTTTGATTTGTCATTGCTAGCTCGACAGGATCTAACACATTACGGAACAAAACAGCGTGCCCTAATTGATCCTCTAACCATAAATCAAGTAGGTCGACAAGTGGTAATGCTGGGAAGGGTTGGCCGTTTATATAATGGGATAAAATGCGGATATATTCTTGATTTTCTCCTAATGTCCCGTTTAAGTATGTAGGAGATAGGTTTAAGTTCACTTTATTTTGGACACGTAAATTTTGCATTAGACCCTCGAATTGATAATATCCAGTGACGATTGGCCAGGCTTCGTTAGAAAATTGGATTAGTTCATTAGAAGTATAAGAAAGATTGTGATCCAGCATAGCTAACCTTTCTCTTAATTGACTGAAAGCTTGAATATAGTTGTTTGCAGTTGTGACGTATTCTCGCTCAACAGGCGATAAGTGGTCACGGACAAAGTAAGCATGATCCTCTAAAATTTCTAACCAAAACGAATGTTCTTCCCACGGACTAATCAAATTTGTTTCTCCCACGTTTTCTCAAACTCCCTTCTCGCTATGTTTTCTATATTCTATATGAGTGAATGAATTTCATAATTACCTTAATCAAGCTGTATCAATCTATATGTAGTTGACGATGATTTTACGCAACTGCATATAGAACATAAAGCGGAAATATCGAATTATAAAATTCATTATTATAGGTTAAATATATGATTTTTGACTATTAAAAAGAATGGGAATTTCGATTATTGTATTTACTTTGTAATAGAAACTACCCGGGAGTTTACTTTTCTTCATTTAAATTGCTGTTAAGTTAGAAAGTTATAGGTTGAATATTTTTAAATTCCGCTTTTCTAAAAGATTGTAAAAGCTTTTAGGTCGTAACCAAGCGAATGCTTGGTTCTTCACACTTTGCGTGAAGCTATTGAGAATAAATAAGCCATGGAGACAAATAAATTTGTCCCCAAAAGCTTATTTATTCTCAATAGACGACCAAAAAGCAAGAAAGTTTACGAACACAGCCTATTTAATAGAAAAGAGATGAAAGTTCACTTTCTTTTATTGAAATAGTAGGTTCGGTTAGTTATCTGTTGTATTGGAGAAAGTGAACTTTCTTGGATCAAATGGAAAAAATCGCATAATTTAACGTTTGTTTGCAAACTTTAACGGTAGGATATTTTATATGGGGGACATTTCCACTATGAATGAAAAAAAGTGGCAAACGAAAAATAAGTTAGCTTCAACGGTAGAACCTACAGAAGCTGACGGGAATAATTCAAATTCAACCAGTGAAAATGAAAAGCCTTCATTAGAGGTTGTTTTAGACCAATTCAAAGATTGCGAAGATTTCATCGAAAAGAAATATTGCGATGACAAAGTTGAAGTTCTTTATTTAAGTTCTATTGTTGATGGTACAAAACTAGAAAAGGATATTTTGGATCCTATATCATTACTGCAAAAAGAAGCTGTATCAGCTTGGCTCAAGAAAAAAGATATCTCAGAAGCATCTACGATAAAAGAAATCAAAGACGAAATATTGAATGGCAGTGCAGCCATTTTTTTTGAAGGGAAGGCCTATTTTTACAAGGTATTTGGTGCTGAACAACGAGGCGTTGAAAAGAGCGATACAGAAACAGTTATAGTTGGCGCACACGACGCATTTGTTGAGGATATTAACACAAATTTATCGCTAATTAGAAGAAGGGTAAAAAGCTCCAATCTTAAAGTCATCAAGCTTCGAGTAGGAGAAATAACCAAAACAACCGTCTATCTTTTGTATATTGATGGCATCGCTAATATGGAAATGGTAGAAGAGATGAAAAAGCGGATTGTCGCTGTCGAAATCGATTCCGTTTTTGATACAAACATGCTGTCACAAATCATTGATGAAACGCCTGATACGTTATTTCCACAGTACTACAATACCGAACTTCCAGATGTAATTCGTTCTAAGCTCGTTGCAGGTAAAATGGCTGTTCTTTTGGACGGTAGCCCTGTAGTCATAAGTGCACCAACAAGTTTTTTTGAATTTATTCAATCCCCCGATGACTACAATCAGCGTTGGTGGATCGGATCGAGTATGCGCCTGTTAAGAGCGATCGCTATTTTAATTACAGTTTTGTTTACTGCGGTGTATGTTGCTGTTATCACTTTTCACTATGAGGTGTTACCAGAGGATTTACTAATGACATTGGCAGAATCGAGAGCACGAGTGCCTTTTCCTCCTTTGATTGAAGCACTTTTAATGGAGGTTACAATTGAACTCCTCCGTGAGGCGGGGGCGAGATTACCTACAAAGGTTGGCCAAACAATCGGGATTGTAGGAGGTATCGTTATTGGAACCGCAGCTGTAGAAGCTGGATTTACGAGTAATGTACTAATTATTGCTGTAGCCAGTTCTGCGATTGCTTCCTTTGTTCTTCCAAGTTATAACATGAGTAATGCCATTCGAATTGTCCGATTCGTGATCATTATATTGGCTGGTTTTTTAGGAGTGTTCGGAATTGTCTTAGGACTTGCATGGTTTATTATTCACGTGACATGTTTAACTAGTCTGAAGACGCCATATTTAATTCCTGTTTCTCCGTTTTACCTACGAGACTGGAAAGATATTTTTATTCGCGCGCCTTATCGGTTATTGAAAGATCGACCTGTGCATACAAAAACAAAGAATGTCGTTCATAATAAAATGAAGCAATAAAGGAGCTGATTGTTATGAAAGAGAAAATACATTATACACAATTGGCTGTTACTGTCTACATGATACAATCAGGAGTGATTTTGTTTGCGTTGCCACGTCTAGTGGCTGAGGCATTTGGGACTAATGGCTGGCTAGGTGTCTTAATATTATCAAGCATCGTCCTTGTTAATCTATATTTAATTATTCTCGTTTATAAGAAAGGCAACGGTCAGTCGGTCTTTGCTATTTTAGAAGCGAGCTTACCAAAGATCCTATTGTATCCGCTTTATCTCTATATCATTATTTCTTGTGGGTTGCTTGGAGTATTTGTTGCAAAAAATTATACCTTACTCATCCAATTAACGATGTTTCCTGAGGTCAATCCGAACCATTTACTTTTTTTGTTTCTAATTGTTGCGATGTATTTCGTTAGTAAGGGCATTTATAACATGGCTAAGATCACTGTCATTTGCTTTTTGTACACGATATGGACGACCTTTTTGCTTTTGATCGTAATTGAAGAATTTAGCTTCCTGCGAATGACCTCATTTTTATTACAAAATGCCACAGATCCAATCGGGATGGGCTTAGAGGCCTATTCGGCATTTTTAGGTTTTGAACTAGTCTTATTTATGTTTCCCTATCTTCAACGAGATGGAACGTTCGGGAAGGCAATTGTTGTTGGTCACTTGTTTACAACCTTTATCTATACGGTTGTATGCTACGTAGCGATGGGTTTTTTTAGTTTTGAACAGTTAACAAACATTTTATATCCAGTCCAAGTAATTCTGAAATTTATGGAAACCCCGATGATTGAACGAATTGAAAATTTTGTCTTTGCGATTTTTCTTCTCAAAATTTTAGTTACGGTTGTCTTTTATCACTGGGTCGCCCTTGAAGTTACCAAACAATTTTTTAAGAAAGCGAAGGAAAGTAAGCTTATTTCCTTTTTATTTCTAGGCACATTTTTAGTTGCAATAATCCCAACGATCCAGCGTGAGGTGAATGAGATTTTTGCGATGGTGGTAAATCCCTATATCGTTTTCACATTTTGTTTTCCTTTATTATTACTTTTTTTGCTTTGGATACAGGCAAAGAAAGCAAGGAGGCAAAAAGATGTTGCATAAACTACTTCTGGCTATCATTGCATTTTGTATTTTACTAACCGGCTGTGCTCAACAACGAATTGTTGAGGACTTAGGGTTTATCAATAGTGTTAGTTTTGACCTCAATAAATCAGAGGATGCAGAAAAAGAAGGTGTACTAGTAGTTACGATTTCTATGCCACAGGTAGCTGCAGCTGTTGAAAGCGACCGAGTCGTTCTTACAACTACCGCAAATACGAGTAAAGAAGGTCGCTCGCAACTAGCGAGGCAAACGGAGCTTGTTTTAGTTAGTGGACAATTACGTAGTGTTCTATTTAGTGACGATTTAGCGGAAAGAGGCTTTCTCGATACAATTGACACTTTGAAGCGTGACCACACAATTGGCCTAAATGTAAAAGTTATCGTCGTAAACGGATCAGGTAAAGAACTACTTATGAGTGAGTTTCCTGCGCATCCTAGAGTTGGACGATATATCTATGAAATGATTGAAAAGGAAGCATTAACCCATGTGACCGTTGAAACTTCGCTGTATCACTTTGTTCGAGATTATCATGACGATGGGATTGACCCAATGGTTCCAATTATAAAAAAGGTAAGGAAGAAATTATTATCAATGGAATTGGGTTATTTAATGGTGATAGATTAGTTATGCAAGTAACCCCAAAAGATGGGCGTGTTTTTATGATGCTGCACGGGGATTATTTAGGTGGCGCCATCACGACAAAAATGAAATTGAAAGAAGAGCCAAAGCAAGACGACTATTTATTTTTGACATTTGCTACATTGGAATCAGAACGGAAAGTCAACGTGAAATCACCTAAAGAGATAGAGGTTGAGTTAAACGTAAAAGGTGCGATTGAAGAATATACAGGTGTCTTAGAACTGTCAGATGATGAAGTACAAAAAGAGATTGAGGCAAATATAGCTACTTATATTAAGGAAACTGGTGAAAAGATTATTCGTGAAATGCAAGAAAAGCAAACGGATAGCTTAGGATTCGGGCAATATGTACGGAACAAATCGAGTTATCAAGAATGGAACGGTCTAAAGTGGAAAGAAGAAATTTACCCAGATGCTCAGATTACGATCAATGCGAATGTAAAAATAAAAGGATTTGGAAGTGTAAAATAATTATCGCCAGACAGCTAATTCATTATTTTGGCTATTAGCTTCTATATGTAGTTTCGTAGCTGTAACTGGTGTTTTTTCATATTTCAAATGATAACGGGAATAGTAAAGTAAGTAATATAGTGGAGGGTGAGGTTACATGGAAGTTAAAGAACATGAAACGAAAAGTATCTTTAATAAATTAACTGATAAAGTTAGTACGATTTTCGAAACCTTTAACGAGATGATGCGTAAAGGAGTAAAATAAAAGATATCATTGACATGGTGAAAGATCACGAAAATACACAAAAAACAAGTAAAACTCTGTTAGGGATTACTTATGATTTTTATAAATTGCAGCTAAATGATCTGAATTTTCGGTTGGAAACAAAACCAGGTGTAATAGAGCAGATCCTTTATTTTAAAGTTTACACATCAGACCATGAGGTGCTTACATATCGTTCTTATGAAGATGGGATTACGTTAGAGGATCAAGTAAAAACTGAACATTTACCTGAAATTGTAAAGCAAAATAGGTAGTGTAAAAAAAGATATCAACTGCTAGCAGATAGATAGCGGTTGATATCTTTTTTTAGATAGTAAATTCGCACATTTGTTTTAAAATTGGACGAACTTCGGTTCATTAGCTTATACTCCAAACATCGCCTTTACATAGTGTAATTGTAAAGGAGGGATAGAGATGAGTAATAGACGTATTGATCGTCGGGACCGTCATGATCGCAGAGACAAACGTGATCGCCGTAGAAAACATCGTAGAAGAGGGATTGATGGTGCCTTTAATTTTCGTTGTTGTTTTGTAGGTAGCCGATATCAAGTGGATTTCTCCAATGTAACTGAGCCATGTGTACCAGAAGAGGTAAGTCCGTTTCTCCACTGTGGTTGTTAAGCTTTTAAAGAACACTTGCTAATGCAAGTGTTCTTTCTTTATAATTTATATTTGATTAGTTTTTAATATTACTTAATACCGTAATAACCATAACGTGCGGGGTTATAGGAGGATTTTTTTGTGAACGACGTCTTAAGCGGGTTAATAAATAATATATTTTTCATTCTCTTTCCTCTTTTATATACCAGTTATTTATAAATGATACAAAAGGATACTTTTTCCACAATAATAAAATGATCCTTACGCTTCTTTATTCCATTTCTATTACCCTATGTATCCTTTTTCCATATCAGTTAATGGTACCAGAAGGCTTTCAGTTTGATTTACGACAAATACCGTTAATTATCGGTGCTTTGTATGGTGGCTATCATATCGCGTGGTGGTTATTTTTGGTTTCTGCAATTGTAAGGTATTTAACCGGTAGTGGTGGTGAAGGTTTATACCTAGCTCTTATTAATCAATTTGCTATTTTTCTTTTTGTTCCATTAGCAAAAGAATATTATTTTAAACTAAGGTATCATAAGCGCGTATTTGCTATTTCATTTATCGCTCTATTATCTCTGTTTTTTAATGCTATTGTAGGTTGGGTTTTCTTTCATGATCCGTTTTATGAGGCATGGGATTTTTGGGGAATGTTAATGCTAACCAATTTATCTTTACAGCTATTACGGCTATTTTTATTGAACAGATTATTAAAAATAATTACATTCAACAAAATATTGGTAAAAACGAAAAATTAGATATGGTTAGCCACCTAGCTGCATCAATCTCACATGAAATTAGAAACCCGCTACAAGTAATTAAAGGATTTATCCAGTTCCTAAAGACAGATGAACATGATAGTGAGAGACAAAAAGATTTTTTGAACATTATGGAAAAAGAGGTATCTTCAGCTGAACAGATTATTAGCGATTATTTAACATTTGCAAAACCTACATACGATAAAGTTGAAGTCATAGATATGAAAGCAGAGATTGAAAATGTCATTAATATTATCCAGCCTTATGCAAATTATTCATCTGTAAATGTGATCTGTGAAGAACTAGTTGAAGGAACTTATATTCGGGGAGATCGTCAAAAATTGAAGCAATGTTTAGTAAACATTGCTAGGAATTGTATAGAATCAATGCCTGATGGGGGAGAACTGAGGGTTCGGACTGAAGTGAAAAAGCAGAACTTACTAATTACAATGAAAGATACTGGCTTTGGTATGACGAAGGAACAAATTCAAAGATTAGGAGAACCGTATTTTTCGACGAATGAAAACGGGACAGGCTTAGGTATGATGGTTGTGTATAGTATTATTAAAAATATGAAAGGGACACTAACTGTTGATTCCGAAGTAGGGATAGGAACTTTTTTTTCTATTGAGTTTCCATTAAAAAGCTAGGGAGAGTCGTAAATATGTAATGAATTACCAACCATCTAAAATGACTTAGTAAATAACAAGGGCTTTCGTAGCTCTTTTTTTTATGCTCTTTTCTAATAGATTGTTGCTATTAGCTTTTTGGTCGTAACAAAGCGAATGTTTGGTTCTTTTCGCTTTGGGTGAAGCTTATTTATTCTCTAAAGACGACTTAAAGCAACAAAATTTACGGAAATTAGCCTATTTTTAATCTAAATAGTAGACAATCATTCTAGTATAGAAACCATTTGGCTGAACATAACATCGTAAATTGGTTTCAGCTCTGAAAGCAAACGTAGGGGACAATAATAATATTATGTAAACTAATTGATAAACTATCACGAACAGTAAGCCAAACACTTCCTTTAACTTCCCCCTTTACAAAGCAAACGTACATTCTCTATAATTTACTAGAAGAGAGGTGTGGTTGATTTGCTAAAAAAATTATCGCTCCAACAATTTATTAAGGAACTACGGGACGACGAAAATGTTGTTTATTGGCACGAAATTGCCGGTCAAGCGGCCAAAACCGTTCCGTTCTCGGCTAGTTTAGATAAAAGAATTATTGATGCGCTTAAAACAAGAGGCATCCATGAATTATATACACATCAAGGTACGGCATATGAGCTCGCTCGCACTGGAAAAAGTTTTACGGCGATCACTCCAACAGCTTCTGGAAAAACCCTTTGCTATAATTTGCCAGTGTTACAGCAAATTTGTGAGGATCCGACGAGTCGAGCATTATATATTTTTCCAACGAAAGCGCTCGCTCAAGATCAGCGTAGTGAATTAAACGAAATCATTGAGAAGATCGGTGCAGATATCAAGGGCTTCACTTATGATGGAGACACCGCTCCGAATATACGCCAAGTGGTACGGAAGGCTGGTCATATCGTCATTACAAATCCAGACATGCTTCATTCGGCAATATTACCGCATCATACGAAATGGGTATCCTTATTTGAAAATCTTAAATATGTCGTGATTGATGAACTTCATACATATCGTGGTGTTTTTGGAAGTCATGTCGCTAATGTCATTCGGCGCTTGAAACGAATTTGTGCTTATTATGGTAGTGATCCTATTTTTATATGTACGTCAGCGACGATTGCCAACCCCAAGGAGTTAAGTGAAAACTTAACAGGGAAAGAGATGACGGTCATAAATAATAACGGGGCTCCAAGAGGCAAAAAGCATTTTGTTTTTTATAACCCACCGATTGTCAACAAACCACTACAAATCAGAAAAAGCACTACTGTTGAAGTAAAGCGACTTGCTTCGAAACTACTAAAGAACAACATAAAAACGATTGTATTTGCTAGAAGTAGGGTACGGGTAGAAATTATCTTAAGTCACCTTCAAGAGTTAGTTGCTAAAGAACTTGGCAAGAAGTCAATCAGAGGGTACCGTGGTGGATACCTACCAAAGCAGCGCCGTGAGATTGAGCATGGATTACGTAATGGCGACATTAAAGGGGTTGTCAGCACAAATGCACTTGAATTGGGTGTGGACATTGGCCAACTTCAAGCATGTGTCATGACTGGTTACCCGGGGTCGATTGCGAGTGTTTGGCAACAAGCAGGCCGTGCGGGGCGCCGGCATGATGAAGCGTTAATTATCATGGTTGCCAATTCAAATCCAATCGATCAATTTTTAGTGCAGCAGCCTGAGTATTTCTTTGAAGCTACACCAGAACATGCGAGAATTAATCCCGATAATTTAATTATTTTGGTCGATCACCTAAAGTGTGCAGCTTATGAGCTACCTTTTAAACAAGGTGATTTATTTGATGGGGTTGACGTAGAGGATGTGCTTCATTTCTTAACAGAAGAACAAGTGTTGCATCATCAACAAAATAAGTGGTTTTGGATGAATGAATCGTTCCCAGCCCATAACATTAGTTTGCGTTCAGCTGCTCAAGAGAACGTAATTATTATTGATCAAACAGATGTAGCCAACGCCGAGGTTATTGGTGAGATGGACACCTTTAGCGCAATGACCTTACTTCATGACGAGGCTTTGTATCTTCATGAGGGAACACAATACCAAGTGGAGAAATTAGATTGGGAAGAAAAAAAGGCATTTGTAAGAGAAGTAGATGTTGATTATTTTACTGATGCGAATTTAGCTGTTCAACTTAAGGTATTAGAGGTGGATAAACAAAAAACACACTCAAGCTGTTCGATTGAATTTGGCGATGTAACCGTAAATGCGATGGCAACGATCTTTAAGAAGATTAAATTGTCGACCTTTGAAACGATCGGATCGGGACCAATTCACTTACCAGAGCAGGAACTCCATACAAATGCTACTTGGATTCAATTTGAAGAAAGTGTCCAAGTAGAAATTGGAAAAGAAGCATTAGAAAATGCCTTGATCGGTCTTTCTCATGTTTTACAAGCGGTAGCTAGCGTCTATGTGATGTGCGACCGTAATGACCTTCGCGCAGTTCCACAAATGAAGGCTGTCCATTCAGGAAAACCAACAATTTTCCTTTATGATCGTTATCCAGGTGGTGTTGGTTTAAGTGACGATGTGTATAAACACATCAGTGTCATATTAGAACGGACAAAGCAATACATCCAAGCTTGTTCGTGTGAAGACGGATGTCCTTCTTGTGTAGGTGTTGGCTCGAAAGAAGCGACAAAACAGCTTTCGTTATCATTATTATCGAGACTTATAGAGGTGAGCGAGATCGATGTCATTAAAAAGTAAGTTGTCTCGAATGAAAGGGCATATGCAATTATCAGAAAAGCCCGAGCGACCACAGGAGACGAAACAAACAGGTGATGGTCAGGATTGGTCGAGCATAAACGGGCAACTGCTCTTTTTAGAAGAGCAGTGGACGGTTTATCGGGAATTGGAATATCCGCTCAATTACCAATTAGGATCCCACCGTTTTTCTGAGCTAAAAGAGGTTGTTCAGCTTTGGAATGAGAGTGGTCTAACACATCCGCTAGCAACAAATGGACTAAGTGGGGATCAATTAATTTTCTTTGATACAGAAACCACAGGACTTGGAACAGGTACAGGGAATACGATTTTTTTACTAGGCTATTGTCATGTTGAAGGCGATGTTGTCAAGGTAAAGCAGTTTTTTCTTCCGGGACCAGCGCATGAAGCGGCTATGTACTACCACTTTTTACATGATGTGAAGGACCTGTCCAACCTTGTCACCTATAACGGCAAGGCTTTTGACTGGCCACAGGTAAAAACACGGCATACGTTAGTACGAGATCAGGTCCCTCATTTACCGAAGTTTGGTCATTATGATTTACTCCACGCTTCAAGAAGACTGTGGAAAGACACACTACCATCGTGCCGTCTATCTATTGTTGAAAAAGAGATTTTAGATATAAACAGAGAAGGTGATACTCCTGGCAGCTTGGCTCCTTTGTTGTATTTTGATTACCTTAGGGAGAAAGATCCAACAATCATTGAAGGTGTGTTGCGACATAATGAGATGGATGTTTTGGGACTTATCGTCCTTTATATTAAGCTTTCAAAAAAAATATTAAATAAGACAGCAAACACCTTTCATGAAACCTATGAAATCGCACGGTGGTTTGAAAAAGAAAAAGAACTCAAAACAGCGATGAGTTTATATGATTATGTAGCAAAAAGTCAATCTAGCAGGCAAAATGAAGCGATCTTTGCGTTAGGAATGCTTTTGAAAAAAGATAAACAGCTCGAAGAAGCGATCGAATGCTTCGTGTTATTAGCGGAAAAAGAAACGAGTGCTTCTGTAAAAGCGTGTATTGAACTAGCGAAAATTTATGAACATCAATTCAAAGACTTAAAAAAAGCAATTCATTATACGGAACTTGCCTACAATCGCCAAAAACTAATAGCGAGGATCCTAAAAGAGAAAAAACTTCTCGATGATTTAAGGGTAAGAATCGAACGTTTAAATAAAAAGCGGTAAAAACATCACTAGTTAAGAAGATATTGATGATTTTACCGCTTTATCTTTGCTATAGTAGATAGGTAAGGATGGTGGATATAGTGATTAAAGAAAAACAACTAACTAGACTAGAGGGAACATTTCCTTTTTCAAAAGAAGAACAAAACGATTGGTGAAGCTGCACGAGAAAAAAAGCACTGGAATGTTTGAAGTGGCTTTTTGTGGACACTTTTCTGCTGGGAAATCAACAATCCTAAATACATTATTAGGAGCGGAAGTTCTTCCCACAAGCCCAATCCCCACTAGTGCTAATATAATTGAAATCAAAAATGGGCTACAAGGTTTAACTGTTCATGCTAAAGAATCCCAACCAAAAGTGTGGCAAGGAGAAATTCCTTGGACAAAAGTTAGAGAGTGGGGGATGAACGGCGGTGAGATTACCAAAATGACGATTACGGCGCCCTTGCCGTTCCTTGGTGAGCATAGCTGTATTCTAGATACTCCTGGAGTTGATTCAACGGATGAGACGCACGAAGCGGTGACAGTTGAACAGCTTTATACAACAGATGCGATTGTTTATGTGATGGACTATAACCATGTTCAATCAGAAACAAATTTATATTTTTTAAAACAATTAACGTTGGAAAAAAAGTTGATTTATATTGTTATTAACCAAATCGATAAACATAACGAAGCGGAAATTCCCTTTTCATTGTTTAAGAAATCGATTGAAGAAGTCTTCGCTCGTTGGGATATTAAGTATTTTGGACTATATTTTACGTCGATGAAAAACACGGAGCATCCCCTAAATCAATTTTCGTTACTAGAAAAGCAACTTAAGGGCTTGTTGTTTCAAAGTAAACAGGTCACCGAAGGATCTCAGTTAAGACTAGAGCATGGATTTTATCAAGCTGTTTTGCATAGGCTTCAAGATGAGCAGCAAGAAATGACGCTTGAGTTAATCAGTGAGATGAAGGAAAAGGGCTACGATATTGAACAATTATCTGAAGGAGAAAAGCTAACCTCTCAAATGATTTCACTCAGAAACTTCGAGGAAGAGCTGTGGGGGCAGTTCGATCAAGAGCTTGGTACATTGTTTAAAAATGTTACGTTATTTCCAGCAATAACAACTGATTTGGCTCGTGATTGGATTGAAAGTTTACAGCCTGGTTTCAAAGTCGGTTTACTTTTCTCGAAAAAGAAAACGCTCGAGGAACAGGAAAGGCGTCTACAAAAGCTCGTTAATGAACTACAAGATAAGGTCAAATCTCAACTGGTCTTTCATGTTCAAAGCTATTTTCAGAAGGTCGATCGAACACAACTTTCTAATGTCGATGCTTTTGAAGAGGCCTATAGTAACCTGCCATACTTTGTCACCAAGGAGTTACTCAAAGAGCGTGTCTTAACCGCTCATGCTAGCCGTGAGTATGTTTTTACCTTCACCGGAGAAATTACCAATACGATTATAAAGGAAGTAAAAGCAAAGGCAAAAGCTTTAGTAGACATACAAATCTCGGGGATTAAACCCTATATAAATGAAGAGATAAAGAAGCTAGAGAACAAGCTAGCTAAGAACAAAGAAATTCAAGAATATAACATCAGGATAGAAAATGTAAAAGAGTCTTATCAAGAACTGTTAGAAAAAGTACAAAAGCGTTTAGAACAATTACCGCTTGATCGTAAGTTTTATGAACAGCTGAACCAGGCAATGCAAGGAACATATCCAGATCGTAAAAATGCTTTTACAAAGGTCATTTTTGAAAATGATAGCGTGATTAATACTGAGACAATTATTAAGAATAAGGAAGTGGCAATTAGCTTTTCGGAGGATGACACAGCTCGTTGGTTAGAAAACATAAAAAATACGTTACTGAAATTTCAAAAGACTAGCCTATTGGCACAGGAACGGGATCACCTTCTTGAGAGGATTGGCCGTTATGAAAAGCAAAACTATATTGTTTCATTATTTGGTGCCTTTAGTGCAGGGAAATCTAGCTTTGCGAACGCTCTTTTAGGAGACAATGTTTTACCGGTTTCTCCACATCCGACAACTGCTACTGTTAGTACTGTGCAAAAATCAACGGCAGAACATCCTCATGGGACTGTTGTTGTGACTTTAAAATCACAACAAAGCTTGAATGAGGAAATTGTCACTGTCGCTGAGCAAATTGATCTGAAGCTAACACTAAAAACGCTTCACACTTGGAAGCCATCAATGAAGGACTTTATTTCAAGTTGGCAAAAAACATATGCGGAGTATTTAGTCACGATCCAGACTAGTACAGAGGAAAGTGAATGGACATTAGGGACAGACTTATATGTTTCACTAGAAGAATTGCAAGGTTTCGTAGCAGATGAAAGTAAGGCGTGTTTAATTGAAAAGGTTCATATCTATTACGATGCACCAATTACTCTAAAAGGGATTGTCTTAGTTGATACACCTGGTGTGAACTCAATTCATGGTCGACATACGAATGTGGCTTTCCAACAAATGAGATCTTCTGACGCGATTTTTTATTTAACCTACTATAATCATGCTTTTTCGAAGGCGGATCAATACTTTTTACAACAATGGCGAAAGTAAACGAAAGTTTTCAGCAAGATAAATTGTATTTTATTATTAATGCTGCTGACTTAGCTAGTAGTGAAGGTGAGTTACACGGTGTAAGAAAGCATGTTTATGATCAACTAGTTAGAAATGGTCTTGAAGAACCGCGCCTTTATCATTTATCTAGTAAAGAGGGGCTGCTTGATAAAAAGCAGGGAACCGATCAAGAAACGAGCTTTTCACAGTTTGAGTGTGCGTTTTATGATTATACGATCTTAGAATTGAAGCAGCTTAGCGTGACCCTGATTACAAATGAACTAAAGCAATTTATCAATAAAGCAAATGATAGTATCAGTTTCATGAAGGAAGAAACCGTCATAAAAGAGCAAAAACATCAACAGTTTAAGGATATTGTTGCTACCCAAATGAAAAAAGTAGATAGCTCTTCGTTTGCCTATGCAACGCGCGATGTGCTTCATGAATTTGAACAGTTAGTCCTCTATTTACGAGAAAGAATGCGGTTCGTCTTAAATGATTACTTTGGTAGTGCGATTAACGTTTCTGTAATAACAGGCAGTAGCAAAAGAGAGCTTCATGCCCAGTTAGCTGCACAAATCAAAGAATGGAGAGGGTTAGGCGAATATTTTCTAAAGCAAGAACTAGGAGCAACCGCTATTCGAATGGAAGAAGCAATGAAAGGTCGAGCAAAAAAATGGATCGCAGATGAAGAAATTGTGCTACAAAAAGAACTTCCTTTTCTGTTTGTTGATCAAGATATTGAAATTGAGTCAATCAATGTTCCACTCCAAGACCTGCACATGACAATTGAGGCTACTAATTATCTCACCTTTCTTAAGACGAAAAAGGACTTCTTTGAAAATGGCATGATTAAGAACTTAAAAGAGGTACTTGTGTTAGATGGGGTGGAGAAGGCGAGTAACGTTATTGAAGAAAGTACACAACGATATCGAGACGCCTTTGAACTCTATTTTCAGGAATTAGAGAATATGCTAAAGCTCCGATTAAAAGATGCAATTTTACATGAATTAAACCGTTTTGAAGCACTATTTGATCAGACAGAGCTTACGTTGCTAGAAGAAGAACATCAAGAGCTACGTAAATACGTTTTCTAAATTTGTTTTGGTGAGGATGTGTGATGGTGAACCAAGTTGACCACAAAAAGCTTCGAGATACGCCACCTTTTGATATTTTAACAGAAGTAGAATTTGCAGGGATTACGAAAGAGGCAAGTTACTTTTGTTTAAAAAAAATGAATTTTTGTTTCATGAGGATGAGGAGGAGATTGAGCTTTACTTTTTAGTAGCAGGTTCGGCAAAAAACATTCTTCATAAAACGAATGGGGAACAGTTTTCCGTTCGTTATTATTATCCTGGAGATTTAATTGGTTTAATGATTATGCTAGCTGGTGGACAGATGACGTTTTCCGTTCAAGCAATTCAAGATTGTGAAGTCATTCTTTTGAAGAAAACGGCTTTGTTACAAGTCATGACTGATAATAAAGCCTTTTCTGAAATCGTATTAGAAGGCATCGGCGATCGGATGAAAACTTTATACGATGAAATAAAACAAGAACATAACCGGGAGGATACGGAAAATATCCCGCTATTCGTACGAGAGTTGACTTGATTATGAATAAAGCAACAACGATATCAGTTGACGATACCATTGTTTCAGCTGCTAGACGACTACGTTCACAAACGAGCACAGGGTTAGTGGTTGTGGATAATGAAAATCGCCTAATCGGGACCGTAACACAAAGAGACCTGTTACATGTGATCGTTTCAGGTGAAACGAACAAGCTTGTAAAGGATATTATGAACAAGAGGCCATATTGGGCTACTGTCGATTCGTTTTCATATGATGTGCTATCGTACTTTAAGGATGATCATGTTGATTTTATCCCTGTACTTAGGCAAGACAAAGTGGTCGGGACTTTAACCGCGGAATCATTTCTACAGCTGCAAGATTCAAATTATGTCAATTTAACTCACGGGATAGATCATGCAGTCACGCTTGAACGGTTAGTAAAATTTTCTACAATCACAAACCGTTTGTTCATCGATTTGTCGAGGTATTGTTAGCAGAAAATACGTATGCCTATGATGTTTGCGAGCTTATTTCAAATTACAATGATAAAATGCATCGCCAAGTTATTAAACTTGCGTTAAGAGAGATGAAAAACGAAGGGTTTGGCACGCCTCCTATTAATTACTGTTTTATTGTCATGGGGAGTCAGGGGAGGAAGGAACAAGCGTTTAGTACGGACCAAGATAATGGATTGATCCTTGATAATTATGAGCATTTGCCAAACAAACAAGAGATTGAGGATTACTTTAAAACCTTTGCTGAAAAAGTCAATGCAGGCTTACTTGCATGTGGATTTCCTCTTTGTACTGGAGGTGTAATGGCAAAAAATACAAAATGGCGTCGTTCTCTTCAAGAGTGGACTTCGGAAGTTGAGCGCTGGGTCAAGGAAACTGACGCTGAAGAAATTAGAGATTTTACGATTTTTATTGACTATCGACCTATTTTTGGTGATTTTCTTTAGCTAGTCGACTACGAGAGGCAACAACTGCAATTGTAACAAAAGGAAAAATCCTTCACTTGTTGTTAATGAAGGATACGATTAGATTTCGTGTCCCATTAAACCCATTTGGGATGATTACGACTTCAGGAAAGGAACATGCGATCAACCTGAAAAAAGCAGCAATCATGCAAATAATTAATGGGATACGGATTTTTGCAATTAAGAATGGAGTAACCGAAGAAAATACAATCAAACGACTTCATTTGTTGAAGGAGATGGAAGTTCTTCACCCCCGTGATGTAAAAAATGCCGAAACGGCCCTACACATTCTGATGAAAATGAGATTGGAAAACAATATCCGGCAGCTTAGAACCGAGCAACCTTTATCAAATGAATTGTCATTAGATACGGTTGACAAAGAAGAACGAAAAATTCTTAAAGAAGCCTTAAGTATTGCTAAACGTCTTCAGCAAATGAGTGAACTCAGTTTTGGCCGGAAGCGGGGAATTTAAATGGAGCCAATCCCATCCATCCGAATTATCAAATATGTTTTGTTTGATCAATTTCAGTACAAGAATAAACAACAAAAATACTTAGATGTAAACTTTCAACAACAGCTTATCAAATATCTGTACAAAAACAATCCGACACTATCTTTAAAACAAAGCTTAGAGGAAACAACCTTTACTGTTTTCGATTTAGAAACAACAGGATTTTTCCCCAGACTAGGTGACGAGATCGTTTCGATTGGTGCGATGAAAATGAATGTTAATCAAATAAAGTTTCCGGAACACTTTTATGAGGTAATCTCGCCAATTGGTGAAATCCCCGATTATATTTATGAACTAACCAACCTTACAAAAGAACAGGTAGGAAATGGTAAAACATTTCAAGAGGCATTTTTAAAATTTTTGCAGTTTAGTCAAGACACTGTATTAGTTGCTCATCCAGCCTCATTTGATGTTCATTTTTTAAAAGTTATGGCGAAACGTTGGGGCCTACCTAAGTATAATCCATTATTCATAGATTCCTATTTTCTTGCTAATTTCCTGCAACCGAAAGTAAACAATAAATTAGACGGACTAGTCTCCTACTTTCATATTGAACCGAAAGAGCGTCATCATGCGCTTAATGACGCGCAAATGACAGCGGAAATTTTTATGAAGCTGTTAATGATGTTAAAGAAAAAAGACATTCATACAATTGAAGATTATTTGAAAATTAGAGGGAAAAAGAAGGGGAAGTTGATTGTAAGAAAAGCGCAAGCGCCTATTTAAGCCCCGACAAAAGCTACTGACCTCGTTTACAACATGTGTTACTTCTAGAGTTACCACATGCAGCTTTGCCTCGAGGACCTACTGGACCACAGAGGCAGCATTTAATTGAACATGGAAAAAAGGTTGACTAGTAACAGTCAACCTCTCTTTCTAACCGTTTGAAGTACGATCAATTTTATTCTTCAGGTCTTGGACCAGGTTCTAAATTAGAGTTCGTTTTCGTCATTACGGCTTTTACTGTAGCATCACCACTGACGCGGACTTGACATGACAAACGAATGTTATCTCCATTATGCCCTTTGTTTGCTAATGTTTGTTGTTCTTGTTCTGATATTGGACCAAAGTCTCCTTCGATAACTTCCACTCTACAAGATGTGCACTTAGCTTTTCCTCCACACCGATGTAAAATGTCGACACCATTATCTTCTAATACATGGACGAGCTTTTTTCCTTCCTCTCCTTCAAAAGAGAGGTAATCAATGACGTTTATCGTTGCCAACCTTCATTCCACCTTTCTATTTATCCATTATTTATTGCCGAGAAATCAAGGAAATATATTTCCTGGGTAAGCGCAAAAACAGCGTTATTTCGGGGTTTTGTGCCTATTGTCGCAAATTTCAGATTACTAAAATGTAGAAAAAACTCGCACTATGACACTTTTTACGATTATACCATAATTTCCTATTGTCATTGTTTCGTTTTCTCAATAAAATATACGTTGTATGTAAAGAAATTATTATGTTAATTGGAGAGATTACGATGGCGTTTTATATATTAGTGATGTTTTTCGTTATGATTGGCTTGACTTTTTATGTTATGACTGGAATTTCGTGAGTTTTTGAATAAATTAGGTGAATACACTAGTACATCTGCGCCGGTTTCTTCATAGGTTGATATTGTACCAATAAAAAAAGGAGGAAACCAAAATGTTCTTTCCAAGACCAAGACCAGCTGTACAATCTCAAGTGTTGCCACCGCGTATTCACCCTACTCAACAAAATGTAGTATATAATTGCTGCGAGTATATTGTGCCAGAGGTTCATCCTACTCATACAACAGTAGTGAACAAACACCTTTATAAGCACTATCATAACTTCCCGCAAACTGTATCACAAGTTGATCAGGTTGCAAATCAGCAATTTATGTGCCCGCCAGGACCACCAATGCCTGCACCAGGACCAGGAGTTGCAGGACCAGGGTTTGGAGCACCAGGAGTTGGACCACGTCGTCGCTTCTTCTAATTTGAAATAGTGGCATTTCATTTAAAGGGTATGGCATAATTACTATGCATGCCCTTTTTTAAAAGATAATAATTTATAAAATTTCAACGTAATAACTGTCTAGCTCCACCGCCCAGCCCCTCGAGGTCAAATAACCTTCGAGAATAAAAGTGAAAGAGCACACTTTTTTTCTCGAAGAACATTTGCTAGTCGGGGCTTAACAGGGCGCTTGCGCTTTTCTTATTGGTCATGATTATTTTTTAGTAGGTGTATAAAAAATGGTAAAAGTATTAGCTGTAACAGGCTATAAGACCCACGAGTTAGGAATTTTTGATGAGAAACATCCAGGGATAAAATATATAAAGAAGGTTTTAGAGAAACGCTTACTTTCTTTTATCGACGATGGATTAGAGTGGGTATTAATCTCCGGTCAACTTGGGGTTGAGCTTTGGTGTGCTGAAGTGGTTATTGAACTTAAGCGTAACTATCCGCAACTTAAGCTCGCGGTTTTGACCCCTTTTTTAAACCAAGAAAGTAATTGGAATGAATTAAAAAAAGAACAGTACAATCGAGTTTTACAACAAGCAGATTTTGTCGATAGTATTACTAAGAGGGAGTATGAAAACCCAAGTCAGTTGAAATTAAAAAACCAATTCATCATTGAGAAAAGCGACGGACTTTTAGTCATTTACGATGATGACAAACCAGGTTCACCTAGTTACTATATAACATATGCGAAAGCACGCACTGAAAATAGTAATTATCAATTATTTTACATATTTCCAGATGAAATTGAACAAGTTTACCAAGATGAAATGTTTGATTGGTAATTTTCTAATTGACAACTTCATAATGTTTTGAAAAAATATAGAAAATGATGGTGTATATTCATAGCATTAACATTTCTTCTATAGAATAAATGTAAACTTAGGCTTAGTCATAGTCTTGAAACGTTATTCATTGAAAACACATTATAATTATCTTAACTTATAGAGGTGAACGGAGCATGGTTGAAAAGAAGGTTTCACAACTAACACCAAAAGAGATACTAGAAAAAGAATTTAAGACTAGCTTAAAAGGTTATAACCAAGATGAAGTTGATAAATTTTTAGATGCTGTAATAAAAGATTATGAGTTATTTCAAAAAAGAATTGATCTTCTTGTAAGTGAAAATACAAGGTTAAAGCAAGAAGCAGAAAAACTTGCTCAACAGCAAACACGACCAACCCCTACAGTTGGCAATACGAACTATGATATTTTAAAGAGGTTATCAAATCTAGAGAAACATGTATTTGGGGATAAACTTTTTGACTAAGGAGTAGTTACATTGATCGAAGTATATATTGATGGCGCTAGTACTGGCAACCCAGGGCAAGCGGGTGCTGGAATTTTTATTAAAGCAAATGGGACCGTCAAACATTATTCAATTCCACTGGGAGAGATGACAAGTCATGAAGCTGAATTCTGGGCATTAATCAAAGCTCTAGAAATTTGCACTGAGAGTAGCTACTCAGTTGTTTCGTTTCGGACTGATTCTAAAATCGTGGAAGATACAGTCGAAAAACGGTATGCAAAGCGAGAGCCTTTCAAGACTCTGATCGACAAAGCGGTAACCTATATAGATAACTTCGATTTATTTTTTATTAAATGGGTTCCAAGTAAATCGAACCCTGCTGATCAACTTGCAAAAAAAGCAATTCAACTAAACAGGAAATAATTCCCGGTTGGAATTATTCTGTAGTAATGATATACTTATTTTTGTCGTCATGACGACAGCCAATAGGCGTTCAGGTAATTGCTGCATCTTTTGATGTTGAGGAAAGTCCATGCTCGCACGGTCTGCGATGACCGTAGTGTTCGTGCCTAGCGAAGTCATAAGCTAGGGTAGTTTGGTTTCGACTGAGCTAACGGCAGGGAACGCACCTAAGTCTTCTAGATATGGTGTTAATACCTTGAAAGTGCCACAGTGACGGAGTCTACTCGGAAACGAGTAGAGTGGAACGAGGTAAACCCCACGAGCGAGAAACCCAAATTTGGTAGGGGAACCTTCTTGAGGGAATTGAACCAAGAGAAGGACAAGGAGCTTTGCTTCTTGTAGATAGATGATTACCACCGGAGTACGAGGTGAATAGCCGCTTGCAGTACAAAGGAACAAAACATGGCTTATCGAACGCTTATAGCTAAAACTCTTTATATGTAAATGAGAACTCTACACTTATTGTGTGGGGTTTTTCTTTTTTAGTTTAGAGTGTAGAGTGTAAAGTTTAGAGTTGTTGAGGGCATAATCGGTGAAGTTTTTTTAGTTTAGAGTGTAGAGTGTAGAGTGATTGTGGGCATAATCAATGAAGTCTTTTTTAAGTTTAGAATGTAGAGTTGTTCGAGTGTTAAGAGACTTCGGAGCTCTTGCATTCACAACTTTACACTCTACACTCTAAACTCTACACTATTAGACATTTTACATTCTACATTCTATAATGGTAGAAGCAAATTTTAACCGAGAGAGGATATATTATGGGAAACATTAAATTAATTGCAACTGCATCTATGGGGCTTGAAGCAATAGTCGCTCGAGAAGTAAAAGATTTAGGGTATGAAAACGTACAAGTGGAAAATGGTAAAGTTATCATTGAAGCAGATGAAAAGGCGATTACTAGGCTGAATTTATGGCTTAGATCAGCGGATCGCGTAAAATTAGTCGTTGGAGAGTTTAAGGCAACAACATTTGATGAACTTTTCGAAAAAACGAAAGCACTGCCATGGGCACAGTGGATCCCTGAAAATGGTGAATTCCCTGTCATTGGGAAGTCGGTTAAGTCAACCTTATTTAGCGTGTCCGACTGCCAAGCCATTGTAAAAAAAGCAGTTGTTGAGAGTATGAAAAAAACATATAAGCGGGCGTGGTTTGATGAAGATGGACCTTTCTTTCGGATTGAGGTGGCTTTATTAAAAGATATCGTTACGCTAACAATTGATACGAGTGGAACTGGTTTACATAAACGTGGGTATCGTTATCTCCATAGTGAAGCACCACTAAAAGAAACAATGGCAGCTGCAATGCTTATGCTGACAAACTGGCATCCAGATCGTCCATTTTGGGATCCATTTTGCGGTTCAGGGACACTGTCGATTGAAGCAGCGATGATTGGACAAAATATTGCACCAGGCTTTAATCGTGATTTTGCTTCACAAGATTGGGAGTGGGTTGGGCAAAATAATTGGAGTTTAGCGATGGAAGAAGCTGAAGACCTTGCCAATTACGACCAACCGCTTCAAATTATCGGTACGGATATTGATCATAATATGGTCGATCTTTCGATTAACAATGCTAGAGAAGCAGGTTTTGGGGACATGCTTCAATTCAAACAAATGCAAGTGAAAGATATTTCAACAAAGCTAGAATACGGTGTAATTGTCGGAAACCCTCCATACGGGGAGCGTATCGGCGAATTAGCTGAAGTTGAACATATGTATAAAGAAATGGGCCGAGCTTTTGCTAAGCTTGATACTTGGTCAGTTTACATGTTAACTTCCCATGAAGGCTTTGAAGAGTTGTATGGAAAAAAGGCCTCAAAGAAGCGTAAACTATATAACGGAAATATAAAGACTGACTTTTATCAATTTTTTGGACCGAGACCGCCAAGAGTTTAAAGTTAAGAGTTTTGAGTGATGAGTGATGAGTTGGCGAAAGTTATAGCTTCGAAGCAATACCTTCAATTAACTCAAAACTCAACACTCAAAACTTTTATTGTTTCGATAGTCTAAACTTTAATAACTTGAAATAATCTGCTAAGATAGTAAATATACATAAAATTTTGAATTAGGGGTGGATACATATGACTGCAAAGCTTAGTCAAGTTTGGGATTTAGAATCAATCTTTCCAGGTGGTAGTGATTCTTCTCAGTTTCACGCTTTCTTAGAAACAATGGAAAATGATCTTAAAAAACTTCATGATGGTGTACATGGTAATAACGCAACAGTTGAAGAATTGACGACGTGGATCCTAGAAGTTCAAGAATTAGCAAAACGAAGCAGACAAGCTGGGGCTTTCCTAAGTTGTTTGAATGCACAAAATGTGAAGGATGCTAAAGCAAAACAGCTTCTAGGTACCGTAAGTCAAACACGTACAATTTTAGAAGCTATCCTAACAAACATTGACGATCAATTATTAAAGATGGATGAGGAAAACTGGTTAACATTAATTGAGCAAGATGTGTTTACAGAAGTTACATATCCACTTGTGGAAAGACGTTTACGTGCCAAAGAAAAACTGTCACCAAGGGAAGAAACACTGATTCAAAAGCTAGCTGTTGATGGTTATCATGCATGGGGTCAGCTTTATGATACGGTCGTCGGACGAATGAAAATCACAGTGGAAGAAGACGGAGAAGTACAGGAACTTTCTGTTGGTCAAGCCGATAACAAAATGAGCAGTGGAAATAGAGAGTTACGTGAACAGGTTTCGAAAAAGTGGGAAGAAGCTTGGGCTGGCGAAGCAGATTTATGCGCTGATGCTCTAAATCACCTAGCAGGATTTAGATTACAGGTTTATGGTGAAAGAGGCTGGGACCAAGTATTACAGGAGCCACTTGAAATTAACCGTATGTCCCAAGAAACACTTGATGCCATGTGGAATACAATTACAGAAAATAAACCGAAATTTGTAGAATTCCTTCAACGCAAAGCGGAAATCCTTGGAGTAGAAAAGTTAAGCTGGCATGATGTGTTTGCACCATTATCAAAGGATGTACCTGAGGTGAGCTATGACGAGGCGGCAGATATTATTATCAACCAATTTCAGCAATTGACTCCTGAAATGGCTGAGTTTACAAAAGAAGCTTTTGATAAGAGTTGGATCGAGGCAGAAAGCCGTCCTGGGAAGCGTCCTGGTGGTTTCTGTACAAGTTTCCCATTAAGTAAAGAATCACGTATTTTTATGACTTATGCAGGGACAGCTTCAAATGTTTCTACGTTAGCTCATGAATTAGGGCATGCGTTCCATCAGCATGTGATGAATGATTTACCTTATTTAGCACAAGGCTATGCGATGAATGTAGCTGAAACAGCTTCAACGTTTGCTGAGATGGTTGTTGCTGATGCAACGGTGAAAAATGCTTCTACTAAAGAAGAACACTTGACGCTATTAGAAGACAAGGTAAGTCGTAGTATAGCGTTCTTTATGAACATTCATGCTCGTTTCCTTTTTGAAACAAGATTTTATGAAGAGCGTAAGAAAGGCTTAGTAAGTGTTGCACGTTTAAATGAGCTAATGGAACAAGCTCAAAAAGATGCCTTTAACGATTCTTTAGGTGAGTATCACCCGCACTTCTGGGCGTCTAAACTGCATTTTATATCACAGGTGTACCGTTTTATAATTTCCCGTACACATTTGGTTATTTGTTTAGTATGGGTATCTATGCTCTTGCACTTAAAGAAGGCGAAGGGTTTGAGCAGAAGTATATTAGTTTACTTCGTGATACAGGAAGAATGCGTGTTGAGGACCTAGCAATGAAGCATTTAAATGTTGATTTAACGAAGCCTGAATTCTGGCAGGGAGCTGTGGATTTAGCAGCTGCAGATGTTGATGAATTCTTAAAGTTAACGAAAAAAGCATAAAACGTGTTTTTCTGGATAACCTACTTATGAAAAATGTAAAGGTGGGTTGTACGATGTCTGAACCGTTTAATGATATTAGACAAGTGGAAATGGCCATAAAAGCCGCACAAAGAATGGTAGGTCAAGCTACGATGAGTATGGATGCAGATCAGCTTGAGGCTGCAACTGATGCTCTAGCACAAGCGAAAAATCAATACGCAAATGCACTTTCACATGCTACAGGAGTAGACGATAAGTTTTTTGAGTTCTCTTCTGAGTTGATTGAAAGGCTTGATCACCAATTAACTGAAGCAAAAGAATAAACGTTAAAACAACAAGGTGTGTCTTTCCTAGGGCACACCTTCTTTCTATGGTTAAATATTGACAAATCGTATTAGTTAAGCATAATATTAAATTTTGGAGCAGGTTTTAAGCAAAGCTCATAAATCTACATATTACACTCTACATTTTAGCAGGGGGAAATTATGCAATCGTTTGAAAAATTACCTTTTACATATGATCGAAAGAAACCTTTTATAGCTCAGCTCGGTGATTGGGTTGGTGATGTATTTTACGATATTTTACCTGAAGCTGGATTTGAAATCCGCGACGAGCAAATTTTCATGGCATTTCAGTTAGAACGAGCTTTCGCGGATAAGAAAGTTATTTTTGCTGAAGCGGGTGTCGGAACTGGAAAAACGATCGCTTACCTCTTATATGCTATATGTTATGCAAGATATATTGGCAAGCCAGCGATTATCGCATGTGCAGATGAAGCATTGATTGAGCAGCTCGTAAAGCCTGAAGGAGATATAGCAAAGTTAGCAAAAATTCTCCAGTTAAATATTGATGTTCGGTTAGCGAAAGCACAAAATCAATATTTATGTGTACAGAAACTGGAGAAATTACGAGAGAATGAAGAATTTGCTGACGTTTATGAAAATGTCTCAATGACGATTCCAAGCTTTGTCTATAGCAATGCACCTATGCAGCAATTTCATTTTTATGGTGACCGAAAAACGTATGCTGATCTTAATAATCAAGCATGGAAAAAAGTGAATTGGGATGCGTTCCAGGATTGTTCCGTTTGCGAAAAACGTCATCGTTGTGGGATGACGTTAACAAGAGAGCATTACCGAAAAGCAAATGATTTAATTATTTGTTCTCAAGACTTCTATATGGAGCATATTTGGACAGAAGAATCACGAAAACGAAAAGGGCAGTTACCGTTTTTACCGGAAGCAAGTAGCATCGTCTTTGATGAAGGTCATCTCCTTGAATTTGCCGCCCAAAAAGCGTTAGCCTATCATGTACGCCAAGATCTTTTAGAAGAGATCCTAGAAAGACTTCTTACAAATGATATTCGCGAAGAGGTAGCCCTTCTGATTGATGAAATTATCGTCCATAGTTTGGCTTTGTTTCAAACGATTGAAGCAAGTACAATCCATGTAAAAGGCTCTGATCGTAATGAGCTTCAGTTATCGTCAAAACTAATTGGTGAAATTAAAGAATTTAAACAACTTCTGTCAGCCCTTGAAGATGCACTTGTTTTTGAAAGTGAACTATACACGATTGAAGAATATCAGCTAAAGATTGTAGAAGAGCATCTTGATATGCTCCAATATTCGTTGTCACTACTTGCGGATAAGAAAAATGTCATTACTTGGGTTACCAAAACAGAGGAAGCAACAACATTAGTCATTATGCCTAATCTGGTAGAAGATGTTTTACAAGAAAAGGTTTTTTCTAAGAAGCTTCCGATTGTCTTTTCTTCAGCAACATTGTCAACTAACGGTGACTTTGGATATGTTTCTGGGAGCCTTGGTATTAAGGAATATCTATCATTTACGGTTGAATCACCATTTAATTACCAAGATAATATGAAAGTGCTGATTCCAGAAAAAAATGAAAATAAGTTTAAGGCAATTACCGAAGTACTAAAAGAAACAGACGGAAGGTCCTTACTCCTTTTTAATAACGAAACAGAGCTTGAGAACTTTAGAGAAGTTGTTTCTAAGAGTGACCAATTTTCAGCGTACAAGTTTCTATTTGAAGGGGATCAAGAGTTAAGTAGTATTGTTCATACTTTTCAAAATGAAGAAAAAACATCATTATGTGCCATTCACTTATGGGAAGGGTTAGATATTCCTGGACCATCTTTATCTAGTGTGATTATTTGGTCGTTACCATTTCCACCGAATGACCCAGTTTTTAATGGAAAGCGGAAAAATTCTAATCAGCCATTCCTAGAGGTTGATCTACCGTATATGTTGCTCAGACTAAGACAAGGAATTGGACGTTTAATTCGAACAAGTTCTGATCAAGGAATTGTTACGATTGTTGATGAGCGTTTACGAGAAGATGAAGAATTATTAGCTCAAGTAAAAGCCGTGTTACCTGCTGACGTTGAGATCCTTAGTAAAATCTAGAAATAACGGGACATCAATAGTTACAATTAAGTACTCCTGTGTTATAATACGACTAGATGATGACATGCTACTATTCTCGTTAAAAGAATAGTGGCATTTCTTCCAATTTAGAGAGCACTTTAAAGTGTGGACAGCCCTTCTAAGATTGATTATTCTACGAAGGAATAGGGGGAACAAAAATGGATAAAAAGCGTTTACATGATAAATTAGGACGCCCACTTCGTGATTTAAGGATATCCGTAACTGACCGTTGTAACTTCCGTTGCAGCTATTGTATGCCTGCGGAAATTTTTGATAAGGATTTTATGTTTTTACCGAAAAATGATGTTTTAACATTTGAGGAAATTAAGAGATTAGCTAGGTTATTTGTTGAAGCAGCAGGTATTGAAAAATTGCGGATTACAGGTGGAGAACCACTAGTACGTAAAGACCTCACACAGTTGATTAAAATGTTATCAGAAGTCAAAGGCATTAAAGATATTGCTATGACTACAAATGGCTCACTATTAGCTAAGCATGCTGAAGAGCTAAAAGCAGCTGGTTTACATCGTGTCACCATTAGTTTAGATAGCTTAGATGACGAACGCTTCCGTAAAATCAATGGTCGTAACGTTGGAGTAGATCAGGTTTTTGCTGGTATTGAAGCCGCGAAAGCAGCAGGTTTAGGAATTAAGATTAATATGGTTGTTCAACGTGGCATGAATGAAGATGATATACTACCGATGGTCCGCCATTTCAAAGATACGGGCATCATCTTACGTTTTATCGAGTTTATGGATGTTGGAAACTCAAATGGTTGGAACTTAGAGCAAGTTGTATCGAAGAAAGAAATCTTTGATCGAATCAATAAAGAAATCCCAATTGAGCCGGTAAAGCCGAACTATCAGGGGGAAGTGGCAACTAGATTCCGTTTTATAGATAACGATAATGAGATAGGTATTATTTCATCCGTAACGGATGCGTTTTGTTCCACTTGTTCAAGAGCAAGGTTAAGTGCAGACGGTAAACTGGTCACATGTTTGTTTGCCTCTGAGGGCCATGATTTAAGAGATCTGTTACGTTCTGGAGCTAGTGACGAGGAAATGATGGATCGAATGGCTGAAATTTGGGGTGGCCGACATGATCGCTACTCTGAAGAACGCTTAGACAATACTGACAAAAAGCAAATTCGTAAAATCGAAATGTCCCATATTGGTGGGTAAAGTGAAACACAAGGGCTTTTGTTCCTTGTGTTTTTGTTTTGAATTTTCTCCCAACAGCGTGTAGATTGAAAATATACCCAAAAAATCCCGAGCTAAATTTGCTCGGGATTTTTATTATGAGTTTGGATTGTCAGTATCTTTAATATTTGGATTTTCAAATGTGAGATAATTTAAATCCTCATCAAAGTCGATTGTCATGCCATTTAAATACCAAAAGTCTTCTTCCTCAACAAAAAATTGAATATTGCTGACCGTGGTAACAAAGGATGTTGGTGAAGGTTGGTCTTTTGTAACGCCTACGGAAAATCCACCAGAACCACAACCACCGACACGCACGTATAATCGTAATGAATCTCCAGGTCGTAACCCCATTTCAGTTATATATAGATCTACTGCTTTTTCGCTAATTGAGAATTTCATGTTGTAAAAACTCCTTTATGTATAATTTTCCTAGCACATCATGGCTTATATCTTACACTTAAATCACTGTGAATAATATAAAAAGACCTAAAGACCATCATGTTTCAAGTGTATACTACTTAATCTTAAAATATCAATCGATAACACCCTACCAAAAGAAAAAGGGTTAATGAAAAAAGCTCTAGTTGTAAAAAATAGCATGAGGAGGAAGGAAAGAAGGGAGCATTTGGAGAATAAGTTAGTTTGAATAGAGAAAAGAGGAGTGTCATTTATGCAGAAAAATATAAAAGAGATTGAGCAATCGTTTACAAAATTTGTAAAAAAAATGTCTAGTTACAATGAAGCAATATCCCTCATGTTCTGGGATCTCCGAACAGGAGCACCGAAAAAAGGGGTAGAACAACGCTCAGAAGCAATTGGGACGCTATCATCAGAAGTCTTTAACATGAGTGTCTCAGAGGAAATGGGGCAATATTTAGGAGCTTTATCAGATCCTGAGGTGCAAGCAGAACTGTCTGATATAACGAAGAAATTAGTCGAAGTAAGCAAAAGGAATACGATAAAAATAAAAAAATACCTGCTGAAGAATATAAAGATTTCGTGATCTTAACTTCAAAAGCAGAATCAGCCTGGGAAGGGGCAAAAGAAAAGGCAGACTTTGCAGGCTTTGCTCCCTACTTAGAAAAAATTGTTGCTTACTTGCGTAAATATGTAGAACGCATTGGTTATGAGGGTCATCCTTATAACGCTTTATTAGATGATTATGAGCCAGGGGTTACAGTCGATGTACTTGACCGAGTGTTTGGTGAGTTAAGAGAAAAATTAGTACCTTTAGTAAAAGCTGTTACTGAGGCACCAGAGCAACCGAAAACAGACTTTTTATATCAAAACTTCCCAATGGAGAAGCAAAAAGATTTCTCCTTAGAAGTATTAAAGCAGCTGCAATATGATTTTCAGGCAGGGCGTCTTGATACTACCGTACATCCATTTGCGGTAGCGATCAACCGTAATGACGTTCGGGTAACAACCAAATATGATGAAAAAGATTTCAGAACAGCGGTGTTTGGCACCATTCATGAGTGTGGCCACGCACTTTATGAGCAAAATATTTCTGAAGAATTAATTGGTACACCACTTTGCGATGGAACATCCATGGGAATTCATGAATCACAGTCACTATTTTGTGAAAATTTTGTTGGTCGTAACTATTCGTTTTGGAAAAAGAATTATAGCCTTTTAAAAGAGTATTCTGAAGGGCAATTCGATGATGTGTCTTTAGATGATTTTTACAAAGCGATCAATGTTGCCGGACCTTCGTTAATTCGTATTGAAGCAGATGAAATGACGTATTCTCTGCATATTATTTTACGCTATGAAATTGAGAAAGCGTTAATTAATGGAGATATTGAAGTCAAGGATTTACCACAAATTTGGAATGATAAAATGGAAGAGTACTTAGGAGTTCGACCTTCTCATGATGGTGAAGGTGTACTTCAAGATGTGCATTGGTCAGGTGGAGCTTTAGGCTACTTCCCATCTTATGCATTAGGCTACATTTATGCCTCCCAGTTAAAAAACAAAATGAGTGAGGTAATTCCAAACTATGATGAACTGTTAGAAGCAGGCGATTTTACACCAATTAAATCATGGTTAACTGAAAACGTTCATCAATACGGAAAAATGAAAAAACCGTTAGAAATTATTGAAGATATTACTGGTGAAGGATTAAATCCAAAATATTTAGTAGAGTATTTAGAGAAGAAATACAAAGCGGTTTATAACCTTTCGTAAAGGAAAGGATTAAGAACAAAGCGCAAGCGCCCTAGTAGCCCCGACAAGCAAATGTTCTTCGAGAAAAAAAGTGTGCTCTTTCACTTTTATTCTCGAAGGTTATTTGACCTCGAGGGGCTGGGTGCTGGAGCTAGACTGTCACTATAATTAAACTTATCCACGTTGAATAAACATATAATTTCCTTAACAACCAAAAGGGGAGTACAATTTGTACTCCTTTTATTTTTACTTCTCATCACATGGAAATTAATGTTACTATTAGTGCTATATTTAACAGAGATTTCACGAATAGAGAGTCTTAATTTCCAAAGTATGAACGGTCTTGGCAGCTTATTTCTTTCTTTAATGTGCTAACGAAAAAACCAGGGGGAAATTACAATGTCTAGAATAAAAAAACCTTTGTTTGTAATCTTAATTTCAATAATTGTAATTAGTGTTTATCTAATTACCAAATCTAATATAAGTCAACAGGAAGCTATAGAGATCGCAAATTCCTATATAGAGAACGAAAGCCCCTCATTTCTTTTAAACTATATTTATAAAATAGATACCAGTGAGAAAAAAATAACAGACGTTAATTTTCCTGAGGAATTTCAAGGGATCATCTGGTACCTAGTATACTACCAAGATGTAGATACAAGTGGTGTCTTTTACATAAATGCTAATAATGGTGAACTATTAAAAGGGTACGTTATCAATAATGCTGACGGTAATATAACTCGATCCTTTAAATGAATTTACGCATAGTTTGAACAAGTCTAAAAAACTATTTATGAGGGGAAGAAGTATTGATGGAGGTATATCAAGCGACGATTGATGATTTAGAAGGAGTGTCACATTTATTTAATTTATATCGAATGTTTTATCAGCAAAAATCAGATCTAGACGGTGCTAGAGCTTATCTTAAAAAACGGATAGAAAGCAAAGAATCAGTAATATTTGTCGTTAAAAAGGAGGAGGAGTATGTAGGATTTGCTCAACTATATCCTACATTTTCATCTATCTCTATGAAAAGAGCTTGGATATTAAATGACTTATATGTAGATGTTGAAGCCAGAAAACATGGAGTAGGAGAAATGCTTTTATCTAAAGCTAAAGATCTCGCTATTGAAACAGGAGCTAAGAGTATCAGTCTGAGTACAGCGCTAAATAATCATTCTGCTCAAAGATTATATGAAAGAAATGGTTACATTCAGGATTCATTATTTTTTCATTATGAATTAAGTCTAACATAACAATCGATAGTCAATGAGTCAAAAGCTTCACTCAAAGCGTGAAGAAGCAAGCATTCGCTTGGTTTCGACCAAAGCTAATATGAGAAACAACATTGTATGAGAATACAGCCTATCTAAAAATTGGGAGAGGTTAGCGTGAGAAAATTAGTAACGATATTAGTTCTGTCTGCATTGCTTTTAGGATGTTCAGTAGATGAAGTTATCCAGGTAGGTACTCCTTTTTATAACAATGGCACTTCTGGAGTACATTTTCATAATGAAATTACAGATTCAGAAGCAATCACTAGTTTAAGGAATCTGATAAATAATGCAAAGGATGTAGAAGAACCGAGTGAGTTACCTTAGTGAAGCAGAAGCATTCTTTTCACTTGATATACCTAAGGAGGGGATTTCAGAAATCCGGCGTTATATCTGGTATCTAGGTGATGGTAGTGCGGTGTTGTATTATACCGCAACAGGTTATTCAGCCTTGAATAGAGAACAAACGATTGAATTAAAAAACATATTAGAACAATAACATTCTTTTATATTGAAGATTGGAAGACTTAGAGAAAATTTCTTTAAGTCTTTTTAGTATGGAATTAATGAACATTTAGAGGTGCTTAAAGCACCTATCCTGGTTTAGAATAGCTTTTAATTTTTGTTGCAGAATGGTACATAATTGGCCTGTTACATCCAATCTAATCTAGTCACATAATTCGTACTTCTAGATAAACTGTAGTAAGAATAAAATTATTTTAAAGTAGCTGTTCAAAAAACACTCATTAAAAGGAGTAGATTATGGATAACGACTTACTGTTTTATAATACTACAACTGAAGATATGACTTTTGAGGATATATTTGACCATTTACTCGAATTTATTAAAAAGGAGCCTTCTAACTTGTATCGGTTGGCCATCGGTACAGATTCACAAGTGCATCCAACAGGGACAAAATTTATTACCTCGATCCATCTTCATCGTGTTGGCAAGGGAGCATGGGGCTGTTTAAAAAAGGAGATCATACCAAGAAGAATTACGTCATTAAAAGAGAAGATTTCCTTAGAGACGATGTATAGTCAAGAGGTTGCCGCACAGTTTAGTGAAGATCATATTGAAAAAATGGTAGATTTGCTACTACCTCATGTTGATAATGGTGCCGACCTAACCTTTGAGGTTCATTTGGATATCGGAAAAAAAGGCAAGACTAAACATTTAATTGAAGAAATGACTGAGCGAATTTTAGGTATTGGTTTGCAACCAAAAATTAAACCAAATTCGTATGCTGCATCCTCTTACGCCAACAAATACACAAAATAACTGAAAAGTCCCTCCTACTCTTCCTCAAAAAATATAATTTATATGGTTAATATTACCTATTATGGTAAAATACAATTAGTGATAGAAGGTGTCAAAATAACTATCTCCTTTAATGGTCCTCGCAGAGTTCTTTCAGCTGATTCAATACAAGCACCTCCTTAAGCAACGATTCCATTTAGCTCTTTTTTCGATATGCAATTGGTGATCATCCAGTAATAGATACAATTCCATAAGTTCACCCACTATATTGAACAAAACTTAAGTTATATGTAGATATTTGTAGGTGAAAGCTTTGACTCTTTCTTTTGTGCCATTTTGTGTTTAACTTCACGTTACTACATAGGACAGCTATGCCTTTTCTATCTACTTACATTTAGTATGTTCAAAGGTGAATAAGTCTTGGTAGAGGACTCTGCAATGTCATCAAAAGTCTATTTTAATAAAACGTATTGTTGAAGGCTTTTAAAAATAAGGTATGAGGGAGGTTAACAAATGTCGATGTTACAAGTTGAAAATTTAACAAAAACGTTCAAAAATGTAAATGCTGTAACTGAAATTAGTTTTGAGCTACAAGAAGGAGAGATTTTAGGTTTTTTAGGTCCAAATGGTGCAGGGAAGTCAACGACGATTTCTATGATTTCAACACTATTAAAGCCAACGAGCGGGGATATTTTACTAGACGGAAATAGTATCTTGAAAAATCCTCAACCACTTAGGAAAGTTTTAGGTGTGGTTCCGCAAGAAATTGCACTTTATCCTGATTTGTCTGGTTATGAAAATCTAATTTTTTTTGGGAAGATGTATGGTTTGAAAAAAGCTGAGTTGAAAAACAGAGTAAAAGAAATTCTAGAAGTTATTGGTCTTGCCGACAGAGCGCATGAGAAGCTACAAACCTACTCAGGTGGAATGAAACGGCGGATTAATATTGGCGTAGCGCTATTACATAAGCCACGAATTTTAATTATGGATGAACCGACAGTTGGTATTGATCCGCAGTCACGCAATCATATTTTAACTACTGTAAAAGAACTCAATTCAAAAGGAATGACTATTTTATATACAAGTCATTATATGGAAGAGGTTGAGCTGTTATGTGACCGAATTTATATCATGGATCATGGCTCAATCATCGCTAGTGGCACAAAACAACAATTAAAGGAACTTATTACAGAAGCAAATACACTGAATTTGACTGTTGAAATTACTACAGAAGGTTTTACAGAAGCATTAAAATCCCATCCGAAAATAAAGGCCGTCATAACAGAGGGGAAAGTTTACACGATTGCTTTGAAAAACTATGAAACTTCAATTTTAAAAGATTTAATTAGTCTAGCAGAGGAAAATCAAACAAAAATTGAAAGTATGCAGCTAAAAACCCCATCCCTCGAAGATGTCTTTCTACAACTAACAGGAAGAGGACTTAGAAATTAGGTAATGTACAGAGCAATATTGAGCTACATTCTACATTTTATAAGGTGGAGATAACATGATCTGGGTTATGACGGTAAAGGATTTGAAGCTAATGCTTAGGGATCGGAAAGCGTTGCTCATCACGGTTCTTATGCCTGCAATATTGACAGCGATTTTAGGGTTTTCAATTGGGGCATTCTTTAATAATGAAATTCAACTTGATCCTGCAAAGGTAGGGATTGTTAGTCTAGCAAATATGGAAGAGGATACAAAAAAGCTTGAGACATTTTTGAACGAACAGCAAGGTGCGAATGTTAACAAGGAATTGTTGAAACAAATGACAGAGCTAAATTTCGAAGAACTTTTGTTAAACGATGTCTTACAAAGTAGTAGTATCACTCAGTTTATAAATTATGAGGTATTATCCTTTGAACAAGCAGAAAAACAGCTAGAGGAAGGTTTACTCGAGGTAATTATTGTCATCCCTGAACACTTTCATTTTGATATGTGGGTTAATTACTTTACAACGCATCAGCAAAATACTGAAATTAGGATTGTAAGTGGGGTTAGAAATGAAATTAAAGTAGGGATTGTCGAGATGATAGTCAAAGGCTTTACTGACCATTTATCAGTTGGCATTGTTGGTAAACAGGTACTACTTGCAAAGGCTACAGAATTAAATGTCGCCACTGAGGTTTATAGTGAACTAGGTGGATTTTTAGAAAAAATGTTGACCAGTCAATTAGAGGAAACCTTATTTGAAAATGCACAGATTGTAGGAAAAGAGACAATTACAAGCTTTCATTACTACGCGGTTGGGATGGGCGTTATGTTTATGCTTTATTCAGCTGGTTTTGCAGCAAGCTATTGTGTCAATGAGCGATTTTTGTTAACTTATTCGCGGATAAAAGTTGCAGGTATATCATTATTTCAGATTTTATCGGCAAGAATGCTCTCTGCGAGTCTTTTTACTGTGCTTCAATTAGGCTTTTTAATTCTATTTTCCACGTTGCTCTTTCAGATATCATGGGGCGGTTGGGGGTTTGTTAGTATACTTACCATAGCGGCTAGTCTAACGGTGGGATGTTTGGCCGTTCTGTTATCGGTCATAAATTTACAAGCAGCAAATGAGCGTATTTCCAATGTATTTCAATCGGTGATTATTCCATTAATGGCGATGATTGGCGGTAGTTTTATTCCAAACGGAGGCTTTCCTGAATTTTAAGAGCATTAGGGAACAAAACGATAAATGGTGCTACATTAAATGGCTTTCTAAAGTCAATGCAAGGCTATCCAATTAGTGGAGTTCAGGGTGAACTTGTCGTTTTAGGTATTTATAGCCTATTTTTCTTACTAGTGGCAGCTTTGATTGCAAAGCTGAAAGAGGTGTAATACATGAAGGCACTATTATGGGGAAGAATTATACATCTAAAATACAATTATAAAGTTTATCTGCTAATGTTTGTTCTGCCAATTATATTTTTCCTTGCGTTTGGTTTAAATGCAGAGGAAGTAAGGGTCAATATCGTCATTGCCGATGAGGAACAAACCGATTTCTCGAAAAAACTTATCGATGAACTTAATGAATCGAAGGCATTTCGTATTTTTTCCGTAAGTAGTGAGTTAGTCTATGACAATATTAGCGAAGGAAACTCTGAAGTGGGCCTAATTATTGAGAGTCGTACTTTTCAAGACAAAAAACCATTAAAAATTGTAAAGTTAAAGGATTCTGTAGCTGTAGCAGCATTCGAAGGTACACTACGCTCAGTGCTTCAAAAGCTACAGTATGAAGAAATGTTAACATCGGAAATTGTAGCAGTACTTACAGATTTAAACCATGTTGAAACTAATGATGAACTTACAAGTGAGGTCTCAAGCAGAGTATCAGAAACATTAAACGAACTGATGCCAATTCAAACAGTATCAGAAAAAGAGAGTCAAGGTTTGTTATTTGATCACCAACTGCATGTCATGCTAGGGTTTACTTTATTTTTCACTATATACACGATTATGTTTTCGGTTGGGGAGATCATGAATGATAAAAAGCATGGGGTATGGAATCGTTTAATCATTTCGCCACTAACGAAACTACAACTTTATTTGGGAAATTTCATATTTAGTTTTTGCATTGGTTTTACTCAAATGGTTTTGCTTATTTTACTTAGTAAATATGTAATCGGTGTGAATTGGGGAAATAACTTGGCTTTAGTCCTATTTATTCTTGGCTGCTATATTTTTGCAGTGATGGCAATCGGGATGTTTTTAGTATCTATCTCAAAAACTGAGCAGCAATTAAACTCAATTGTTCCTATTTTTGCAGTGAGTATGGCAATGATTGGTGGTGCTTTTTGGCCGATTGAAATTGTAACCGCGAAAGTATTGCTTTTATTATCAAAGATAACTCCAGTGACTTACGGTATGGAGGCAATTAAAGAAGTGGTTTTGCTAGATGCCAGCTGGAACAGTGTTTTCGTCCCATGTGCCATTTTACTTATGATCGGATGTTTCTTTATCACAATTGGGGTAAGGCTTATGGAGCGAAAAATAATTTAATAGGATGCCCTTTGAGATATTTTTGTGAAATTATCTATATTTTGACAAATGATGACAAAAACTATGGTAAATTAGTAGTATAAGGACATAAAGGAGATTTCAGATGAAAAAATATTTATTGGCTTTACCATTCTTATTTATTCTTGTTATGCTACTAATTTCTTTTGATTTTTTTGCAAGAGGTACACAGCAAACGGCTGATCCAAATGAAGCGGAAATTGGTTTGGAAGAAGTTGATGACAAGTTGGTCAAAGACGAAATTGTTGAAGAACCAGAACCAGAGCCCGAACCAAAGATTGAAGTTTACCAAGCGACCATTGCCGGGGTAGGTGATATTTTAATCCACGAATCTTTGTTTAAAGATGCAAAAAAAGCAGATGGCACCTATGATTTTAAACCGATGTTTGAGCTTGTAAAGCCCTACATTCAGCAGGCTGATGTAGCTTTCGCTAACCAAGAAACCATGTTAGGTGGTGTTGAATTAGGGTTATCCGGCTATCCGATGTTTAATAGCCCTTATGAAGTAGGTGACGCCCTAATTGATACTGGATTCGATGTTGTTAGTATCGCTAATAATCATACGTTAGATGCTCGTGAGCAAGGGATCTTAAATGCGATTGAATACTATAACGAGAATAACCTTCTGTATACAGGTGCTTACAAATCTTCTGAAGATCGTGAACAAATTCGTGTTCTTGAACGAAATGGTATTACCTTCTCATTTCTTGCTTATTCGTATGGGACAAACGGCATTCCAGTTCCAAATGGAAAAGATTACTTAGTTAATTTAATTGACGTCGAAATAATCAACGATGAGATTATTCGAGCAAAAGCGATTTCCGATGTCGTTGTATTAAGCCTTCACTTTGGTAATGAGTATGAGCCTTTACCGAACGAATTACAAAAATGCTTGTTAACGAATTTGCTGGTACAGGGGCAGATATCATCTTTGGGCATCATCCCCACGTCTTGCAACCTGTTGAATGGATCGTACAAGAAGATGGAAGAAAAACATTTGTCACGTATTCTTTAGGTAATTTCTTATCTGGACAACAAGGCATTGAACGCGAGATTGGTGGTATTGTTCAGCTAGAAGTAATGAAAACTGTTGAGGGTGAAGATGTAACGATTGAGTTACGTGATCCACGTTTTCTACCTGTATTTACCTATAAAAACAATTGGAGAAATTATAAACTTTATCCACTGCATGAGATTAACGATAATCAGATCTTAGTTAACTCGGAAAAACATCTTGAAGAAACAAAAAAACATTTGTCACAATGGTTACCAGAATTAAGATTTGATTTTGATTTTTAAGTGAGTACATCTTGGAAGAATTAAAAAAATAAAGAGAAGAGGTTGGAATCAGTAATGGAACCAACCTCTTTGTCTTTATTGATGGCTGCCTTCTCGTAGAAATATGAATTATTACCTGAATGATTGTCCATAAATCCACAATGCTTATGAAAAGAGCCTTATTGGTCAACTAAATTTACTTTGGATTTTTTCATGTGTCATTTCAATTTTGAAGGAAGGATATATAAATACTCGATCAGACCTTCCAATAATTCTATCATTAGTCTCGACATATCCTCGTCGATATCTTGTTCAAGCTCAAGTATTTGATGAAACTTACTGTTAGGCTGAACGAGTTGACTTAGAGAAACGATCGGTCTTGAAAGATCCAAATGCTTTGGCAAACTTTCCATCTGACTAGATAAAGGTTGCCCTTTTACTTTATCGCCTAGAAAACTCTTCATCACACTTTCTAGAACTCGTTTTGACATAACTGCAGTTGCCGAGGGATCTTTTAATTGTTGAACATTGACAGCTGAACGATAGACACGTATCAGATCCTCAGGAATTTTTGTATCACTTTCTATTTGTGCCAGAGGCATTTTGTTATCATAAATAAAAACCTTCACTTCATCGCTCGCTTGGTCTATATAGTCACAAATCATGATAACAAAGGACGTCATCGATTTGCATTCCGAACAATTCCCTTTAGAAAATAAACCAATTCTGTTCGCATGGCAATCTGTTTTCAATGTAAAAGATGCCGTTTTACAGCATTCAGGGCATTTGCATGCTACTTCTTTTGGAATTTTAAGATGTCCATACTGACTGTAAGATAATATGGAGCTTGGCCATATTCTTCTCATGTTCAAAACCTCCTAAATCAAACCACATCAAGAGCGCCTTTAGAAGACGCCTTTTATCTTAGAATATCCTACTTACAATTTTTCCAATTATAAAATGAAATGTAAATTATTCCATGCACAAAATGTACCAGCAAAGCTTTCGAATAGTGGTTTCAACCTTATCGAATATTTAATTGGTGCATGACCTCAAATAACAGTTCAGGATCATCAGTTATAATTCCGTCAACACCTAAAAGTAGGAGCCTTTCCATTGTATCTCTGTCATTGATGGTCCAATAGTAAATTTGTAAATCGTGCATCTTAGCTCCGTCAATCAGCTTCTGATCGATCAGATGAAAACCATTAGATTTCTTCGGTAATTGGATGGTATCAACTCTAGGGGAATACAAGGCTGATAAGTAGAATTTATGCAGGAATACGAATTTTGCAGCTTCTCTTTTTCCACCACTAACTGCTACTGTACCGCCTGCAATTTTATTAAATTGGTCCATGATGTCTTGCTCAAAGGATGAAATAACAACCCTTGATTGCATATTATACGACTCAATAAGATCCCAAAGTACTTGTTCAATTTCTGGGGATTGAGCTTTAAGTTCAATGTTCATATAATTATTTGGAAATTCCTCAAAAACTTCACGTACCGTAGGGATTGTGATTCCTTGATTGCGAAAAATGAACAAACCCTCAGTATTGGTATAAGAGTACCCAGCATCAAGTTCTTTTATCTCGGCTAATGTAAATGAATCAACCCGTCCTTGACCGTCAGTCGTCCGATCGACTGTAAAATCGTGAATGACGACAAGGTGGCCGTCCTTCGTCATATGAACATCGAATTCTATTACATCTACTCCAATATCGATGGAATGTTGAAACCCAGGCAGCGTATTTTCGGGAAACGTTGAGCCTCCTCGATGAGAAATTACTAAAGGCTTAGGTAATTCGATGAAAAAAGGGGTCACTTCTCGATTTTGACCGTTACTAAGAAAAGAAACCATGGTGAAAATAAAAACGAGAAGAACCAAAAAAATCAAACTATATCTAAGTTTTCCACTTTGTCTTGTAACAGATAATCGTTTGAAAAAAAGCATTGAATTCTCTCCTTTATGAAAATTTAGAAAAATTAGTTAGTTATATAGTTACGCTAGGTTAATTGTGATAAAATTAAAGCGGTTGCAAGTAAGATACTATCAGAAATTGTTTCTGAAAGGAAAATTAAGGGATTATAACAAGTCTATTATTGATATTTAAGGGGGATTCGTTGTGAGAGAAGTTGTAATTGTAGGAGCAGCAAGGACACCAATTGGTAGCTTTGGTGGGACATTATCTTCATTATCTGCAGTTGATCTAGGAGTTATCGCAGCAAAGGAAGCACTAAACAGAGCTGGCGTTACCCCAGAAATGGTTGATGATGTTTTAATTGGTAACATCCTTTCGACTGGATTAGGACAAAATCCTGCCAGGCAGGTTGCTATTCATGCCGGAATTCCAGAGACAACAACAGCAACAACAATTAACAAGCTTTGTGGTTCTGGATTACGGACCGTGAGTATGGGGGCCCAATTTATTATGCTTGGTGATGCGGATGTTATTTTAGCTGGAGGAGTAGAAAGTATGAGTAATGCTCCTTATATGCTTAATAATGCGAGATGGGGACTTCGCATGGGTGATAACCAAGTCATTGACACGATGATTAAAGATGGATTAACGGATGCTTTTAACAACTATCATATGGGAATTACTGCTGAAAACATTGCTGAACAATGGGAATTATCTAGAGAAGCTCAGGATGAATTTGCCTTAAACAGTCAATTAAAAGCAGAAAGAGCACAAAATGAAGGGAAGTTTACAGCTGAAATTGTGCCTGTGACAATTCCACAACGAAAAGGAGAGCCAATTGTTGTTGCTAAAGATGAATATCCGAAACATGGCTTAACTATTGATAAGCTTGCGAAATTAAGACCTGCTTTTAAGAAGGATGGAACAGTAACAGCTGGAAACGCTTCTGGAATTAACGATGGAGCAGCGATGCTCGTATTAATGGCAAAAGAAAAAGCGGAAGAGCTTGGCTTAAAGTGGCTAGCAACAATTAAATCATATGGCAATGCTGCCCTTGATCCGAAAATTATGGGGTATGGTCCAGTTCCTGCTACAAAGCAAGCTTTGCAAAGAGCTAACCTAACAATTACTGATATTGATTTAGTTGAAGCAAATGAGGCTTTTGCAGCTCAAGCACTTGCTGTTGCCAGAGACTTAGAGCTTGATGAGAAAAAAGTAAATGTTAACGGTGGTGCTATTGCCTTAGGTCATCCAATTGGAGCCTCTGGTGCTAGAATCCTAGTTACTTTACTATATGAAATGGAACGTCAAAATGCCAAAACAGGACTCGCGACACTTTGTATCGGCGGTGGCCAAGGAACAGCGTTAATTGTAGAACGGTAATAAGTAAGCGGTTACTTACCTAAAATAGCGATAAAAAGCAAGCCCATAGAAGGCTTGCTTTTTTACAATGTATTTTTAAATTTCACGTACCGTACTGTCAGAATATATTTGTTTTTATCATAGTAATTAAGGAATGTTACTTTAAAAACATCCCTCTTTCCCGTATTATGTAGAAAGGGGGCGAAATAATGTCGAATGCATCTAGAAAAGAACAAGGCAGAAAAGGAAAAAAAACAATGTTGGTCATTTTGGTGGTAGCAATGGCTGTCATGTTGGGGCTAATTGCAGGGGGATATTATTACTTGTCAACTCAGCAAAAGCAAGTTTCATATTTTCATATTGAAAATTCAATTGTTTTTAAAGGTGAAATCTACGATCAAAGTGCGGTTTATCAAAATCACCAGCTCTATCTGCCGTTACAATTTATCGTGGATCACTTCGATAAGGGAATAACCTACGATGAACAAAGCCAATCAGTTATTATCATTTCCAATGAAAATATTCTCCGCTTTCCAAAGCAAAAGCTAGAAAAATACGTAAATGAACAAACGTTTGAAATTGAGGTTGAAACCCTTATAACCGAAAATCAAGAGCTTTATGTAGAAATTGAGCAATTAGAAAACATTTATCCGTTTGAATATACTTTTTTTGAAGAAGAAAGTGTCGTTATTTACATGGATGGGGAAGAAAAACAGTTCGGCTATGTAAGAGAAACTTCAAAGCAAAAAGACCTAAAGATTAAAACAGCAACTACCTATTTCTCTGATTACTTTGAACATGTAATGCCTGGTGAAAAGCTATATATTGAAGCTGAAGAAGCTACCTATTACCGGGTAAAAAATGCGAAAGGAATTTCAGGATTCATAAAGAAATCAGTCATAGAAGAACTTGACTCCGAAGTCATTGCAGTTCACAGAGATCAAGCCTTTCGACAATTACAATATCCCGAGTGGCCCATTAACTTAACCTGGGAAGCTGTCTATTCTAAAAATCCTGATGTAGACACTTTACCGGAGCTACCAGGCATTAACGTTGTTTCACCAACTTGGTTCAAATTGAAAAATGAAGAAGGGGACATCCATAGTCTTGCTTCGATCTCTTACGTTCACTGGGCAAAGGATCGTGGCTATCAAATTTGGGGTCTATTCTCAAATGATTTTGATCCTGAAAAAACGCATATCGCTTTGCAAAATTTTGAAACTAGACAGAAAATAATTCGACAATTACTGCAATATAGCGAAATGTACGACTTAGATGGCATAAATGTAGATTTTGAAAATGTTTACTTAAAAGATAAGGATTTAGTAACCCAATTTGTTCGAGAATTAACGGCTTTAGCTCATCAAGCTGGCTTAATTGTGTCTATGGATATTACTTTTATCTCTACGAGTGAAATGTGGTCAATGTTTTATGATCGTAAGGCTTTAACTGACATCGTTGATTACATGATTGTCATGGCATATGACGAACATTGGGGAACATCTCCTATAGCAGGTAGCGTCGCTTCATTCCCTTGGGTTGAGAGAAACCTTGCGAGATTATTAGAAGAAATTCCGAGTGAACGTTTGATATTAGGAATACCTACGTATACAAGGATATGGAAAGAGCAAGTAACAGAAGGTGGAAACATAGAGGTTTCCTCAAAGGCGTACAGTATGCGGGCCATAGAAAGTTGGATTGAGGAACGTGAATTAACACCTGAATATGATGAAGCTAGTGGTCAAGATTATGTTGAGTTTTATGATGAAGAAGAACTAGCTACGTATAAAATTTGGATTGAAAATGCTAGTTCGATCTCTAAACGAGGACAAATGGTGCATGACTATCATTTAGCCGGTGTTGCCTCCTGGAATCGATTTTTTGCAAATGATGAAAGCTGGGAAGCGTTAAATGAGGCGCTAAATCCGGAATAATTGATTTGTTTATCCTATAAGCAACACAAAAGAGAGGGTCACGAGCCGCTGAGCTCGTGACCTTTTTTTGAAGGATAAGTAATGGATAAAATTTCAACGTAATAACAGTTTAGCTCCAAGGCACATCAATGAAGTTACTTCATTGCAGGTTTTGCGACGAGTAAACGAAGTGACGCAGGAGCACCGCCCAGCCCCACGAGGTCAAATAACCTTCGTGAGAAAAAGTGAACTTCCTTTTTCCTAGAATAAAAGTGAAAGAGCACACTTTTTTTCTGAAGAACATTTGATTGTCGCTACTCCTGCGGTTACTCGTCGCAAACAAACCATCTGCTCCTGCGGTTACTCGTCGCAAAGCAGAGAAGTAACCCGAAGAAGTTCCTTGGCTACCTAGGGAAAAAGTACTACACTTTTTCCTAGGGCGCTAGCGCTTTTCTTGTCGTTGGGCAGTAGTACGGTCAGGAAAGACGGTGGCATGTGCCCAAATTCGCATACAGTGCAGCGTGCCATCCAAACGAGAGTAAAATAAAGGTTGTGATTTTACTACCTGGGGTATTATTTACTTTATTTTATTCCTAGATATAGGTAAAATAAAACTGTAAATGAATTGCAATTTAAACAAGGGGTGGAGACATTGGCAATAATTAATCCGGAACGTACAGAAATTAAAGAAATCCTAGCAACTAACAAAAGAATCGCAGTTGTAGGTTTATCAAACAACCCAGAACGGACTTCATATATGGTTTCTGAAGCAATGCAAAATGCTGGATATGAAATTATTCCTGTAAATCCTGTCGTTGATGAGGTGTTAGGTGTAAAAGCAGTTGCAACACTTAAGGATATTGAAGGGCAAGTAGATATTGTTAATATCTTTAGACGAAGCGAGTTTTTACCCGAGTTAGCAAAAGAAGCTGTTGAAATTGGTGCTAAAGTATTTTGGGCTCAATTAGGTGTTGAAAATGAAGAAGCGTATCAATATTTAAAGGATAATGGTATGATAGTCATCATGGACCGTTGTATCAAAGTTGAGCATGCACTAACAAAGTAAGATGTAAAAAGCAGAGTTCTACTTCAATCAATTAGAGCTTTTGTAGTGAAGAAAATAGTAAAAAATAGGAAAATCCTCTTGCCATTTTTTAGGGAATAAGAGGATTTTTTCTATTTATATGGAAAACAAGCTTGAAAAATAAGGCTTTAAGAAGTATTGTAAATAAGGACAGTGTCGAACGAATACCATTTTATAATTTTTTTATTGATAGAAACAATTGTTCGTATTATATTTAATTTAGTAGAAACTGCTATTATATGAAAACGCTGTAAATCAGAAAGAAGTTCGGAAGGGAGTCTATCTATTTGGCGACAAAAGCGAAATTTGACTATAACGATGATGCCATCCAAGTGTTAGAAGGACTTGAGGCGGTTAGAAAACGACCAGGAATGTACATTGGTAGTACAGACTCCAGGGGCTTACATCATCTCGTATATGAGATTGTCGATAATGCTGTAGATGAGGCATTGGCTGGTTATGGAAATGAAATTAAAGTAACCATTCATAAAGATAATAGTATTAGTGTTGAAGACGAAGGTCGTGGAATGCCTACAGGAATGCACAAGATGGGAAAACCGACACCTGAAGTTATCCTAACCATCCTTCATGCTGGTGGTAAATTTGGACAAGGTGGTTACTCAACGAGTGGTGGACTTCACGGGGTAGGTGCTTCCGTTGTAAATGCACTATCTGAATGGCTAGAAGTAACTATTAAACGTGATGGGTTTATTTTCAGGCAGCGGTTTGAACAAGGTGGGAAGCCTGCAACAACGCTAGAAAAAGTAGGCACTACGAAAAAAACGGGAACAACTATTCATTTTAAACCCGACAAAACAATATTTAGTACAATCATTTATAATTTTGAAACATTAACAGAACGTTTGCGTGAAGCTGCATTTCTTTTAAAAGGCTTAAAAATCATCTTAAAAGATACTAGAGCTGGGAAAGACGATCAGCAAGAAGTGTTCCACTATGAAAATGGTATTGAGGCATTTGTTGAATACTTGAACGAGGATAAAGAAACGTTACATCCTGTTGCATTTTTTCAAGGGAAAAATCAAGGGATTGAAGTCGAATTCTCATTTCAATTTAACGATGCATACACCGAAAATGTTCTTTCATTCGTAAATAATGTTCGTACGAAGGACGGTGGAACTCACGAACTAGGCGCAAAGACGGCCATGACAAGGATAATTAATGAATATGCTCGCAAAATGGCCTTACTGAAGGAAAAAGAGAAAAACCTTGATGGTTCAGATATTCGCGAGGGCTTTACGGCAATTGTGTCTGTCCGTGTTCCAGAGGAAAAACTTCAGTTTGAAGGGCAAACGAAAGGTAAGCTTGGGACAGCGGAAGCTCGTTCAGCTGTAGACGCTGTGGTAAGTGAACAGCTTTCATTTTTCTTAGAAGAAAATCCAGACATCAGTTCTTTATTAATAAAAAAAGCGATAAAGGCTTCACAAGCTCGTGAAGCTGCAAGAAAAGCTCGTGAAGATGCCCGTAGTGGGAAAAAGTCGAAACGTAAAGATGCTCTATTAAGTGGAAAGCTAACTCCTGCTCAATCGAAAAACCCGAGCCGTAACGAACTTTACCTTGTAGAGGGAGATTCAGCCGGTGGTTCGGCTAAGCAGGGACGTGACCGTAAGTTCCAGGCTGTTCTGCCGCTAAGAGGAAAAGTCATTAATACCGAAAAGGCGAAACTTGCGGATATTATGAAAAATGAAGAAATTAGAACGATGATATATGCGATAGGTGCAGATGTTGGTGCAGATTTTGATATTGATGAAATCAATTACGATAAAATCATTATCATGACAGATGCTGATACTGATGGAGCACATATCCAAGTATTACTTCTAACATTTTTCTATCGATATATGAGACCACTGATCGAAGCAGGGAAAGTATACATTGCGCTACCGCCTTTATATAAAGTTAGTAAAGGTTCAGGGAAAAAAGAAGTAATTGAATATGCTTGGGATGAGAATGGTTTAAAAGAGGCCATGAAAAAAGTTGGAAAAGGCTATATTATCCAACGATACAAAGGTCTTGGAGAAATGGACGCTACTCAGCTATGGGAAACGACCATGGACCCGGAAACAAGAACGCTTATTCGTGTAAAACTACAAGATGTAGCACGTGCAGAACGACGTGTCTCCACATTAATGGGTGACAAAGTAGAACCTCGTCGTAAGTGGATAGAATCAAACGTTGCCTTCGGTTTAGACGAAGAGACAAACATCTTAGAAAATGAAAATTTGACGTTAATTGAGGAGGAATAAGTTTGTTGTCTGCCGATAAATATTTAGACCTTCCCTTAGAAGACGTAATTGGGGATCGCTTCGGTCGCTACAGTAAATACATTATTCAAGAACGGGCCTTACCCGATGCACGAGACGGATTGAAGCCTGTTCAAAGAAGAATATTATACGCCATGCATAAAGAAGGAAATACAGCGGATAAACCGTTTCGTAAATCTGCGAAAACGGTCGGTAACGTAATCGGTAACTATCATCCACATGGTGATTCATCGGTATATGAAGCCATGGTTCGTATGAGTCAGGATTGGAAGTTACGCTACCCTTTAATCCAAATGCATGGTAACAATGGATCGATTGACGGTGATCCACCTGCAGCAATGCGTTATACAGAAGCGCGTATTTCGGCAATTGCTTCAGAAATGCTGAGAGATATCGAGAAAGAAACCGTTGATTTCATCCCGAACTTTGATGATTCTGAAGAAGAGCCGGTGGTATTACCAGCGATGTATCCGAACCTTCTTGTTACTGGTTCAACGGGTATTTCCGCAGGATATGCAACCGACATTCCACCTCACCAGCTAGGTGAAGTAATTGATGCGGCGATTATGCAAATGGAAAATCCAGATATTACCCTTTCTGAACTGATGACGGTTATAAAAGGTCCTGATTTCCCAACAGGGGGAATTATCCAGGGGGCGGAAGGTATCCGGAATGCCTATGAAACTGGTAAAGGAAAAGTTGTAGTTCGCTGTAAGGCTGAAATCGAGTCTATGCGCGGTGGGAAACAGCAAATTGTCATTACTGAAATACCTTATGAAATTGTTAAAGCAAACCTTGTAAAAAAAATAGACGAAATTCGCTTTGACAAAAAAGTTGATGGAATCGCTGAAGTTCGTGACGAAACAGATCGGACGGGTCTTAGAATTATTATCGAATTGAAAAAAGATGCCGATGCTGCTGGGATTTTAAACTATTTATATAAAAATACAGATTTACAGATAACCTATAACTTTAATATGGTTGCGATTTTTAACAAACGTCCAATGTTGCTTGGTTTAAAGCAACTATTACAAGCGTATATTAACCACCAAAAGGAAGTTATCACAAGACGATCTAGTTATGAATTAAGAAAAGCTCAGGAACGTCATCATGTTGTAGAAGGCTTGATCCGGGCCATCTCAATTTTAGACGAAGTCATTGAAACGATCAGAGCATCGAAAGATAAGCGAAATGCGAAAGATAATTTAATTAGCAAGTTTGAGTTTACAGAAGCTCAAGCAGAAGCGATTGTGACATTACAGTTATATCGTTTAACAAATACTGACGTAACAATCCTTCAAAAAGAAAGTGATGAACTAGACAAAAAGATTGCACTTTTAACTGAGATTTTAAATAGTGAGAAAAAATTAGTTCAAGTCATCAAAAAAGATTTATTAACAATTAAGAAAACATTTAATGACGAACGTCGAACTGTTATTGAAGCTGAAATCGAAGAAATTAAGATTAATCTTGAGGTATTAGTTCCAGCTGAAGATGTGATTGTCACTGTTACCAAGGAAGGCTATGTTAAGCGTACAAGTGTACGTTCGTTTACCGCCTCAAATGGAGAACCAACGGGAATGAAAGAAGGCGACCGTATTATTGGTCAATTCGAAACGAATACGACCGATACGATCCTGATTTTTTCAGCAAAAGGAAATTACCTGTTTATTCCGGTTCACCAGCTTCCAGATATTCGCTGGAAAGATCTTGGCCAACACGTAGCAAATATTGTCCCATTAGAACGTGGCGACGAAATATTAAAGGCGCTACCAATCAAAGAATTTTCGGAGGATAAATTCCTAATTTTCTTTACGAAGCAAGGTATGGCTAAACGGACACCTTTGTTAGAGTATCAAGCGCAGCGTTACTCGAAGCCACTTATGGCCTTAAAGTTAAAACAAGATGACATTGTTGTAGATGTTCATCTAACAGATGGCACTCAAGATGTGTTTATTGCAACTGCTTTTGGTTATGGTCTTTGGTTTGAAGAAGAGGAAATTAGTGTCGTCGGACAAAGAGCTGCAGGTGTTAAAGGAATTAATTTAAAACCTGGCGATGAAGTGATTAGTGGTTTTACGCTAGCAAAAGAAGAAAAACAACATCTATTTGCACTTACACATCGTGGCGCATATAAAAAGATGAATCTCACTGAATTCGATAAAACATCGAGAGCAAAACGTGGGTTAATTATGTTAAGAGAATTAAAGAGCAATCCGCATCGCTTACTTGTTTTAAAGAAAGTCGACAATCATTCGATTTTATATTTAAAAACAGATAAAGGCGTTGAAGATGCATTAGAAATGGCACAAATTAGGCCAAGTGATCGCTATAGTAATGGCTCATTTATTATCGATACAGCGAAAGATGGCTCAATCATTGATTTATGGGAAGAACGAAAAGTAATAGAGGGTGAATCAAAACCTGAGTAGCTATGGCTACTCAGGTTTTTCCTGTTTGGTCTAAAGAGGTAAAGCTAATTTCGTTAAAATGTAGGGGATTAATGTTAAAATTATTATTCATCAGTTTAAATAAGGTTTAACGATAAAGGAGTACTCAATAATGCAAAACGGGATTGTTTTGGTCGTTAGTGTATCAATATTTAGTGCAGATAGAGTTTTAATGATAAAAGAAAATAAACCTACTGCTAAAAATAAGTGGAACTTTCCAGGTGGGCGGATCGAATATGGTGAGGACATTCTTTCTGCAGCAGCAAGAGAAGTAAAAGAGGAAACGGGATTGGATGTTAAACTTAACGGAACAACTGGGTATATATAATTTTTTCAGTAGTACAAATAACCAAGTTATCCTATTTCATTTTACAGGTGAGGTTATTGGTGGTTCTATTAATCTAGAGCAAGATGAAATCTCAGACAGTATGTGGGTAAGGTTAAAAGATCTTTTAATAATTGAAAATAAACACTTACGGGAACCAAAAGTTCTTAAACAAATAATAGGCAATTTGGTTAAAGAGATTGTACATCCTATTAGTTTGTATAATGAGACTTTGATAAATAGATCTTAGTATTTTGGTTAGGATAATAAGAATTTTCTTGGAGGTTATTTATTGAGAAATAGAGGTTCGGTTGTCATTGTAGAAAATAATAGCGTTGTACTGATTAAACGAATTAGGGATGGTTCAGTGTATTATGTTTTCCCTGGTGGTACCATTGAAGAAGGCGAAAATCCTGAGACAGGGGCAATAAGAGAGGCTTTTGAGGAGTTAGGTGTAAAGGTTAGTATTAATGAGTGCCTAGGAAAGCTTGAGTTTAATGGTACACAATACTTTTTCATGGCCGAGATTATTGGTGGATTGTTAGGTACAGGTAAAGGTGAAGAATATAATGTAAATAGAAATAGAGGGATATATTTGCCGATGTGGGTAGATATAGAAAAGTTATCTAACCTTGATGTTAAACCACAAGAAATTGCTCTAAAAGTACAAGCCTTATTCAAGGTAAAATAGTATTAGTTTGAAAGAGGTGCTCTTGCACCTCTTTTCGCATGCAAGTACATGTATCTTAGTTCATTCTTACCTCAATGCATCTTTTTCAATATTAACTTCTTCAATCAGCTCTTCCATATCTTCTTTAGGTGTATTATGAACCCGATTTTCTAGGTCATTAAACTTCTGATCGACATTGCGGGGATTCGCATCTGCGCTAATACCCATTTCTTTGCCGATACTATCATTAATAATGCTTTCCTTTTTTCCATCTGGATGAGTGCTTCTAGGTTGAAATCCTTTTTGTGGAGCCACTTTAAAACCTCCTCATACTTTTTCTCTATTACTTTTTGCTAAGTTTTGAAAATATATTAGTCTCGTATGAAGTGACTTAACATTTTTATTTAAGGCTATCTTCGTAAACATTGTTGAATAATGGCAGTTAGTCCCTCAGAAAGGCTGTTTTTCGTAAACTTTGTTGCTTTTGGGTCGTAACCAAGCATTCACTTGGTTACGACCTAAAAGCTAATAGGATAGGAACAATCTTTTAGAAATGAGCGTTCAATAAAGATACTTATTTAAATATTCTAATTATTAATGGTAAATACGAATAATACAACAAGCCTAACCATATAGTTTACTAATTCTACTATGAAAGGAGTGTTTTAATTGAATGGGATTGGTTTAGCTCTTATCGGAATGCTTGTATTCTTCTTTGGGTATCGCTATTATTCAAAATTTATCGCAGAAAAAATTTATCGACTGGATCCAAATTACGTTACACCTGCTCATCAGTTTAATGATGGAAAAGACTTTGTGCCAACGAATAAGTTTGTGTTGTGGGGTCACCACTTTACTTCGGTTGCAGGCGCAGCGCCGATTGTAGGACCAGCAATTGCCGTTTACTGGGGCTGGGGACCAGCGTTTTTATGGGTTATTTTAGGAACAGTTTTTGCAGCTGGTGTCCATGACTTTGGTGCATTGGTGCTATCTGTTCGAAACAAGGGTCAATCAGTAGGCACATTAGCGCACAAATTGATTGGCAAACGCGCTAAGCTTCTATTCTTATTCATTATTTTAATCCTTGTGTTAATGGTAAATGCGGTGTTTGCTTGGGTTATTTCAAATCTATTCATTAAATTTCCAGCGTCAGTATTACCGGTATTTATTCAAATTCCATTAGCAATTTGGATTGGTCATGCCGTATACAAAAAGAAAGGAAACATGTTACTGCCTTCGATCGTTGCTTTAGCGGTTATGTACATCACTGCGGTTATTGCTAGCCGTGTGCCAGCATTGCAAATCGATCTTGTAAGCTACTTTGGTGGTGCTGAGACAACTGTAGCCTTCGGTTTAAATGGAGTAGCAATGTCGTTCTTTGTATGGATCCTCATTTTGATGGCGTACGTGTATGTTGCATCGACATTACCTGTTTGGAAACTATTACAACCAAGAGATTATATTAACTCACACCAATTGGTTGTTGGATTACTCATTCTGTATTTAGGATTGTTTTTCTCAAATCCTTCATTAACAGCTCCAATGACAACAGGTGCTTCAGATGTACCATGGTTCCCACTTCTGTTTATCACGATTGCTTGTGGGGCGATTTCAGGTTTCCACGGCTTAGTATCTTCGGGGACTTCTTCAAAGCAATTAAATAAAGAGACGGACGCTCGCTTTGTCGGATATTTAGGTGCTGTAGGAGAAGGTTTCCTTGCGTTAATCGCTATTATCGCTGTATCTACGTATTTTGCTACGACTGGTGATTTCTTAGCAACATACGAAAGCTTTGCTGCAGCAAGTGCGGGTGGTTTAGGCGCCTTTATTAATGGTGCAGGGCAATTAGCCACAGGTATACTTATTCCAGCAGATATTGCATCGACAATTGTAGCTGTCATCGTGGTTTCGTTTGCGGCGACAACTCTAGATACATCTGTCCGTTTAATGCGTTATATCATTGCCGAACTTGGAAGCGAATACAAAATTCCGTCGCTTACAAAAACACATGTTGCAACAACGGTTGCGGTAGTTTCGAGTGCTGCGTTAGTTCTATTACCTGAAGGACCTAATGGGTTTGGTTCTGGTGGATACGTTCTATGGCCACTATTTGGAACGTCAAACCAATTATTGGCTGGGATAACTCTATTATTAATTACGATCTGGTTAAAACGGCAAGGACGTAACTTCCTACCAACTCTTATACCAATGTTGTTCCTCTTATTTATGACCTTATGGGCAATGATCCAACAAGTTGTCTTTGGTTGGTCAGGGTATAATGGTGGTAGTGCAAATATGCTACTATTTATTCTTGGATCAGTTATTTTAGTCTTTACTTTCTGGATATTTATCGAAGCAATTGCAGCTTTGAGTAATAAGAATAAGCTAGACAACTTTGATAATTAATACAAAAGGGGATTGGTTATGCCAATCCTCTTATTCTAAATCATTGGTTGAAGATTTCCGCGAATTTCGATATACCATACAAAGAATAGAGTGAGGCATACTTATGGAAAAATTATCGTTAAAACGTATCTTTGAACTTTATGACGAGATGCTCCGGGTTCCGCACCGTGCTGAAATTTATCGGGAATTACAAGCAGAAGACGATTTGTTTTTGCTTCTTGTTTATTCGGACATGCTTGGTATCCCTAATCCTGCCTTTTATTACACATTAGAACTTTACCCTTATATTTTAGAAAAATTTCATGACTGGCATTTACGGATGGGGATTGAAAAATCACCTTTAGATGGAATTCGTTGCTGTTAATCTAGTAAAAAGGATGAATGTTTATGAGAGACTTATTTTCAAAAAAAATTATTTTTATTGGTGGAAAAGGTGGGGTTGGAAAGTCAACGACAGCTGCAGCATTCGCATTACTTTGTGCGAAAAAAGGAGAAAGAACACTGCTTGTTTCTACAGATCCTGCCCATAATGTTGGTGATATTTTTCATATGAAGGTTGGTGGGAAAATTAAGAAAGTATCTACCAACTTATTCGCTTACGAAATTGACCCAGAAAAAGAAACGAAAAAATACATGAATAGCGTGAAAGAAAACTTAAGAGGAATGATTAAAACAAGTTTAATGGACGAGGTTCACCGCCAAATTGATACCGCTGCCGCTACACCAGGCGCTGACGAAGCGGCAATATTTGATACGATTTCATCGATAATCCTTGAGGAGCAAGACCATTTTGATAAAATTATCTTTGACACCGCCCCGACAGGACATACCATTCGTTTGCTATCTTTGCCAGAACTAATGGGAGTTTGGATTGATGGCATGATTGAACGTCGCAAAAAAATCAATACGAACTATAGCCAACTCTTAAACGACGGCGAACCGGTGGAAGACCCGTTGTATGAAACATTACAAAAAAGGCGACAAAAGTTTGCGAATGTTCGTGAAGTATTACTTAATAGTCAATTAACAGGCTTTGCTTTTGTACTCATTCCCGAGCGTCTTCCTATTTTAGAAACTGAAAAAGCAATTGAACTTTTAGCTAAATACCATTTACAAGTTGAGACACTATTTTTAAACAAAGTACTGCCAGCAACCGCTGATGGTAGTTTTCTAGAAAAGCGAAGAACGATTGAAAAACAATACTTGGCGTTAATCCGAACGAAATTTAAAGACCAAAACTTAATAAAAATCCCGTTATTTGAAGAAGACATAGCAAATGTAAATGCCTTAGATGTGTTTGCAAGTTGGATTGTTGAATCGTCAGAAAAAAATATCGTTTGAAATACCGATCATTCCTAGGTGCACCTTAGGGATGATTTTTTTTATGGTCATGTTGCACCAGCTAAACCCGTTTATCACAAAAGGAATATTTTGTAAATATTTGACTAACGAAATTTTGGAATGATTTAACCTAACTGTAAATAAACTTTAATGCATATTACAAAAAGATTACAAAAATGGGAGGTATTTTTTTGAAAACAAAGCGTTTATTACTTTTTTCCCTTCTTCTTGCGTTAGTTCTTTTGTTTACAGGTTGCTTCAGTCAAGAAAAGGAAACTACTGACAAACCGGAGCCAGGAAACACAACGACAGACCCTAAGGATTCAACTGATGGTAAAAAGGATGATGAGAAAGCAGAAAAGAAAGTTCTAAAGTTGAACAACGTTTCTAATCCAGGTTCACTTCATCCACAGCTAGCGCAAGGGACGCATGAATCTTGGGTGCTTGAGCATTCCTTTGAGGGTCTTACAAAGAAAACTCCTGAAGGAAAGATTGTTGCTGGGATGGCTGAAGATTGGGACGTAAGTGAGGATGGCTTAACTTGGACATTTACATTAAAGGATCATGTTAAATGGTCCAATGGCGAAGCTGTTACAGCAGGTGATTTCGAGTATGCATGGAAATTTGGTCTTGATCCTGCCAATGCTTCTTACTACTCCTATCAGCTATACTATCTAGCTGGAGGAGAAGAATTTAATACTGCTGAAGATGGCGCGGACATGGACGCCCTTCGTGATGCTGTCGGAGTTAAGGCTTTAGACGAAAAAACTTTAGAAGTAAAGCTTGCGAAACCAACTCCATATTTCTTGGATTTAACATCATTTTATACGTATTATCCGATTAACCAAGCGAACGCAGAAGCTCATCCAGATTGGGCATTAAACGGAGATAATTACGTGTCTAACGGGCCGTTTGTCTTAGCTGAGTGGAAGCAAAAAGAAAGTATGAAAATTGTAAAGAATGAAAATTATTATGACAAAGACAGTATTAAGCTTGATGAAGTTCAGTTTGTCATGATTGATGATGAGAATACAGCTTGGCAAATGTATCGAACAGGCGAATTAGATCTGGTCTATCCACTGCCACAAGATGTAACTGGTCAATTAAATGCAAGTAACGACTCTGAATTTAGAATTGGACCTGATTTGGCCGTTTATTATTATAACTTGAATACAACGGTGAAACCTTTAAACAATGCAAAAGTCCGTCAAGCGTTAGCGATGACCATTGATCGTGAGGCGATTGTTGAACACGTTTCCCAAGGAGGTCAAACTCCTGCATATGGGGTTGTACCTGCTGGAATACCTGATGTTAGTGGGGATTTTAACGAGAATGGCGGAAAATTATTTGAAGAAAATGCAGAAAAAGCAAAAGCTTTACTAGCAGAGGGATTAGCAGAAGAAGGACTTACTAGCTTCCCGAACATGGTGCTAACGTATAATACGAGCGAAGGTCACAAAGCTATCGCTGAAGCGATTCAAGAGATGTGGCGTAAGAATCTTGAAGTAAATATTACTCTTGAGAACGTTGAGTTCCAAGTAAAGCTAGATCGTGAAAAAGCAGGGGATTTCCAAATTTCCCGAGCTGGTTGGATTGGTGACTATGTTGACCCAATGACCTTTATTGATTTATGGCACTCAAAGTCACCGTTCAATGATGCTAGATTTAACAATTCAGAATACGATAAGTTAGTTGAACTCGCTCAAAGCACGATGGATCAGTCAGTTCGCATGAAGGCAATGCATGACGCACATGAGATCTTAATGGAAGAAATGCCGGTCATTCCGATTTACTTCTATACTAAGCCTTACACACTTAAGCCTTATGTAACTGGAGTGTTTGATCCAATTAATAGCTACCCACAATTTATGTACGCTGATATTACGAAATAATTTGGTTTAGGGTATGTTCTCAATTTATTGGGAACATACCACATTTTTTCTTGAAAATTGTAAAGGATTTCATAGTTTACTAACCTTAAGGAGGTGTGGCGGATGTGGAAGTATATTGGCAAGAGAATGTTATGGTCGTTAGTAACCTTATGGGCGATTATTACGATTACCTTCATTTTGATGCATAGTATTCCCGGAAATCCATTTTTGCAGGAAAGCAAAATGCCACCATCGGTTTATGAAAATCTACAAAAACATTATAACCTGGATCAACCAAAGATCGTTCAATACGGTCTATATTTAAAATCGTTATCAAGCTTAGACTTTGGCCCATCGATGAAATCTTCGGCAATGACCGTTAATGATTATATAAAACAAGGTTTCCCTGTTTCCTTACACTTAGGCCTTCAAGCTTTAGTAATAGCTGTAACTTTTGGTTTGATATTAGGAGTAATCGCGTCACTACATAGAAATAAGTGGCCTGATTATCTTTCAATGGTACTCGCGATTATTGGGATTTCTGTACCAAACTTTATTCTCGCTACGTTTTTAATTAACTTTTTTGCCGTTGAATGGGGACTGCTGCCAGTAGCATTATGGAAAGGCTGGTCATATACAATCCTACCTTCCATTGCTCTTGCAATGATGCCCATGGCTTATATTGCGAGATTGATGCGCTCGAGTATGCTTGAGGTCATGAACCAGGATTACATTGTTACTGCTAGGGCGAAGGGATTGCCTAAATCCGTAGTTATTATCAAGCACGCGATTCGTAATGCAATTTTACCAGTTGCTACAGTCTTAGGGATTATCTCAGCAAATCTAGTAACTGGCAGCTTTATTATTGAGAGTATATTTGGGATCCCTGGGATGGGAGAAATGTTTGTAAAAGGTATCGGTAATCGAGATTACCCAGTCATTTTAGGTTCCACGATCTTTTATAGCTTTATACTAATCTTTTTAATTTTTATCGTGGATATTGCCTATACATTAATAGATCCTAGAATAAAAATTTCAGGGGAGAGTAAATAAATGGATAAAGGAACAGGTTGGCAATTGCGAGAAGACCACTTTGAACCACTCGAAAAAAATAGTAGCGAAGCAGAAAAAATTGCGAGACCCAGTGTATCATATTGGTCAGACGCCTGGAGACGTTTAAAAGAAAATAAATTAGCAATGCTAGGTTTAATTATTATTATTTTCTTAGCGGTCATGGCGATTATCGGACCCTATTTAAATGAATATACGTATTATGAACAAAATTTCATGGAAAAAAATCAGCGACCGAGTGCCCAACATTGGTTCGGGACTGATCAGGCCGGAAGAGATTTATTTACTCGTGCTTGGCATGGGGCAAGAATTTCATTGTTTATTGGGCTTATGGCTGCTTTAATCGACTTTGTCGTTGGAGTTCTCTATGGTGGTATATCAGCAATACGTGGTGGAAAAACAGACAATGTATTAATGAGGATTGCTGAAGTTTTATACGCAATTCCCTATTTGTTAATGGTAATCATGATCATGATTGTTTTAGAAAGAGGAATATGGCCGTTAATTATCGCGATGACAATTACCGGATGGATCCCTATGGCCAGACTTGTGCGCGGTCAGGTTTTACAACTACGAGAATTCGAGTTTGTTCAGGCAGCTAATGCCATGGGCGCAAGTACCTGGTGGACATTACGAAAGCATATGATTCCAAATACGATGGGTCCAATCCTCGTAAATGTAACCTTAACTGTTCCTTCTGCGATTTTTGCAGAAGCAACCTTAAGTTTTCTTGGACTTGGAATACCAGCTCCACAGGCTAGCTGGGGGACAATGGCCTCGGATGCTTTAGGTAGTATATTAGTGGGTAATTTTTATCAACTGTTCGTACCAGCGATTTTGATATCGTTAACAATGTTTGCTTTTAATGTTTTAGGTGACGGGCTTCGAGATGCACTTGACCCACGTCTACGAAACTAGGAAAAGGAGGGGAAAAGATGGAGCCATTGCTTGAAGTCAAAAACTTAGAAGTTTCCTTTCATACGTATGCAGGTGAAATACAAGCGGTAAGAGGGGTAAGTTTTACAGTAAAGCGAGGGGAAGCTGTAGCGATTGTTGGGGAGTCAGGATGTGGGAAAAGTGTCACGGCAAAAACAATTATGAAACTACTTCCTGACCCACCTGCTAAAATAAAAAATGGTAGTATTTTATTTAATGGTGAGGAACTAACGTCAAAAACAGATAGAGAGATGCAACGAATTCGTGGAAACGAAATCGGTATGATTTTCCAAGATCCTATGACCTCCTTAAACCCGACGACGAAGGTTGGACACCAAATTGCTGAAGGTCTCATACGCCATAAAAAATTATCTAGATCACTAGCGTTTTCACAGGCAATCGAAATGTTACATCTAGTCGGCATTCCTAACCCTGAAAAACGAGCCAACCAGTATCCCCATGAATTTTCAGGTGGAATGCGTCAGCGAGCGATGATTGCGATTGCTCTTGCCTGTCAACCGAAATTATTGATTGCTGATGAACCAACAACAGCATTAGATGTCACAATACAGGCACAAATTCTTGAGTTAATGAAGAGCTTACAAGCAAAATTGAATACATCGATTATCTTAATCACCCATGACTTAGGGGTTGTTGCTGAAACCTGTGAAAAGGTAGTTGTGATGTACGCCGGCCAGGTAGTGGAAACAGGTACGATTGAGGATATATTTTCTTCACCAAAACATCCTTATACTAAAGGATTATTAAAATCAATTCCCCGTCTTGATATGGATCGGAAAAAAGCACTTGATCCCATTCACGGTTCTCCCCCTGACTTATTAGATCCTCCTCGTGGGTGTGCTTTTTATCCGCGGTGTGAACATGCAATGAAAGTCTGTAATGAATTCCGGCCCCAACTAGAACAAATTGATGGAAAGCAACAGGCATCGTGCTGGCTATACCACCCAATGGCTAAGTCGATAGCTTCTAAGGGAGAATAGGGAGGGAAATCAATGGTAGAACAACCGCTATTGGAAGTTAAGCAATTAAAAAAATATTTTGATGTAGACGGAAAAAAGTTAAAGGCTGTGAATAATCTATCCCTTTCTATTAGGGAAGGGGAAACCGTTGGCTTAGTTGGTGAAAGTGGCTGTGGGAAGTCTACAGCTGGAAAAACAATCATCAGATTGTATAATCCCACTGGTGGAGAAGTATTTTTTAATGGTGTGGATATCTCACGCCTCTCCCCGAAAGAAATGAAGAAATTGAGACGACAAATGCAAATTGTCTTCCAGGACCCATATGCTTCTTTAAATCCAAGGATGACCGTCGAAGACATCATTGGCGAACCTTTGGATTTACATAAAGCAGCTACAGGAAAAGAGCGGAAAAAGCGAATTAAAGAATTGCTTGAGCTTGTTGGGTTAAACGCTGAACATATGAGTCGTTTTGCTCATGAATTTAGTGGTGGACAACGACAAAGAATAGGAATTGCCAGGGCTTTAGCGTTAAACCCAAAGTTTATCGTCTGTGATGAGCCAATCTCTGCACTTGACGTATCGATCCAGGCTCAGGTTGTAAACCTGCTAAAAGAACTTCAACAAAAACTAAATCTAACGTATCTGTTTATCGCTCATGATCTTTCAATGGTAAAATATATTTCTGATCGCATTTTAGTCATGTACCTTGGAAATATGGTAGAGCTAACAGATAGCGAGACACTATATGATGAACCGTTACACCCATATACAAAGGCATTATTATCATCAGTGCCAATACCGGATCCGGGGCTTACTCGAGAAAGAATTATCATAGAAGGAGAAGTACCAAGTCCAATAAACCCACCAAGTGGTTGTGTTTTTAGAACACGCTGCCCAGTCGCGATGGATATCTGTGCCCAACACATTCCTGAATGGAAAGAAGTGAAAAAAGGACATTTTACCGCTTGTCATTTATTTGAGTAGGTGGTTTAAGGTGTGCTTAACGGTTGATTAGTCTTATTTACCTCTTTTAGAACAAACGTTCTACAGGTGTCGACATGAACATTTGGTACAATAGTAAAATGGTAATGACTTTTAAATGGGAGTATGATTTAGCTGACTTTTCCATTAAAATACAACGGATCAATTGAGACAGTGGATACGAGCTTTTGGGATACACTTCCGTTCCAAAATACTAGAAGAAGCGGTGAAGAAGACGAGGAATAATCTAAGCATATAATTATTTACGTCCCTAAATGGAAAGGTGTGAGGGAAGGACACTGCTTGGTACTTGTATGAATCGGTTGAATCTGTAGAAGGCATTTATCGTTAGGGTAGGTGTCTTTTTTGTTTCGATAATACTACATTCTATTGTGGGGCGGTGGGGGAACGAGCTTTATTTCCATTGTTATACATTGACGATCTTGGCTCTTTTTAGTAATATACCTAATAGGGTATTTGTGACCTAAAAACACCAAGGAGTGATAAAAATATGGAATATATCAATTACCTATTATTTGGACTAGTTGTTTTCTTTCTTGTTCAACGGTTTATACCAGTTAAAGGTGTTCGCCAGGTAACAACTACAGAATTAAAAAGGAATTAAAGGATAAATCAAAACAATTTATCGATGTACGTACACCAGGAGAATTTAACTCAAATCATATTCGTGGTTTTAAAAATATCCCGTTACATCTAATCACTCAAAAAGCTGGTGAACTTTCTAAGGAAAAGGAAGTTGTGCTTATTTGCCAAAGTGGAATGAGAAGTAACAAGGCTAGTAAAGTATTCAAAAAACATGGTTTCAAACAAGTAACGAATGTAAGAGGTGGCATGAGTAGTTGGGGAGGTTAAAATTTCATATACAAAAATCCCTAGTCAAATTATTTGACTAGGGATCTCTAGCGTTATAGAGTATACCTATATGAGTATTGGGGGTGTAGTCTCTCAGAAGGATCCTTCATCTAGGAAGTGAGAACTTAGAGTGCGAATGTTGTACATTTTGAATTAAGGGAGGAATTTTCATGTTTGATTATACAGTTGAAGCAACAACAGGAATAGATGAAACGATTGAAAAGTTAAAAGGGGCTTTAGCCGAGGAAAAATTTGGTGTCTTATGGGAATTCGATATTCAAGCAAAACTACAAGAAAAAGGTTTAGAGTTTTCAGAACCATATAAGGTTTTAGAAGTTTGTAATCCACACGAAGCAAAAAAAGTCCTTGATAAAAGTAAGATGGTAGGTTATTTTTTACCATGTAAAATTGTCGTATATAGTGACCAAGAAAAAACGAAAATCGGCATGCCAAAACCAAGCTTTTTAATACAAGCTATCCAAGATGAAGAATTAAGCAGTATTGCAATGGATATTGAAAAGAGGCTAGTATCGGCTATAAATAGAAGTATATAGGGTTGATTATACTTCCAGATGTTTAGTTGGCAGTCAAAAATATCATGTGAGAAAGAGCCTAAAGGTTATATTGCCTTTAGGCTCTTTAGTTTTTAGTTCGGTTCAGTAGCAATATTCGTCGCAAATTGTTTTAATAAGGATAGATTAAAAGAAAATGTTGAGAGTAACAAACCGAGATTCAGAAACAACAGCCATATGACAGAAAGGAAGAGGGCAAATATGTATAAAATACTGATAGTTGAAGACGATGAAACCATTTCTTCTATTTTGGAGGAACATTTAAATAAGTGGGGTTATAAGACCTCAAGAGTTGTAGACTTTAGTAATGTTCTTTCAATATATACTAGTTTTGAGCCTCACCTTGTATTAATGGATATTAATCTACCATTCTATGATGGTTATTATTGGTGTACTAGATTTCGGGAATTCTCTAATCTTCCTATTGTTTTTATTTCATCTAGAGATTCAGATGCGGATAAGATCAGGGCTATTTCACAAGGCGCGGATGATTATATCGAAAAGCCATTTTCCATGGATCTATTAATAGCAAAAACTCAAGCGACACTCCGGCGTGCTTATTCGTATATTAATCATAATTTAGACGTACTACAACATCGTGATTTACTACTAAACGCAGAGCGACAGCAAATGATTAGCGGTGAACAACAAGTTGAACTTACAAGAAATGAATGTAGGATATTAACTCTTCTTGTCCGAAACCAAGGCAATGTTGTTTCGCGGACAAGGCTTATAAAAGCATTATGGAATGATGAAAGTTTTGTCGATGATAATACACTCACGGTTAATGTGAATCGATTACGAAAAAAGATGGAGATTGTAGGACTAGGTGAATATATAAAAACAATCAAAGGTGAAGGGTATCGTTTACTATGAGCTTCTTAGACTATTTAAAAGAAAGATGGATAACCTATGTTTTTTTCTTCCTTGCTAGCTCTTTTTCATATACCGTTTATAAGCTTGAGCAAAACTTATCTAGTAGCCAATCAAACGTAGACTATATTGCTACTGGCTGTGGACTTTTGCTTGTATTGTTTGTGGCAGTTGATTTTTATACAATCAAATCGCGCTTCAAAAGAATGAAAAGATTTTGTGAACTACATGCTAGCACAGAAGAAGTAGCTAATTTTACATATCCTTTAGATAGGAAGTACGGAGAACTTGTCCAAAATATCATCGTAGCAGATGAAGAGTTCCAGGCTAAGATACGTACAACATATGCAGATGAGTTAGATTTCATAAAAAAGTGGTTACATGATGTAAAGGTTCCAATTTCCGCAGCAAAATTAATTTTAGAAACTAGTGAAAATGAGATGCCCCCTAAAGTTTATCAAAGCATAGATAACGAATTATTTACCATCGAAAATTCAGTAGAAAAGGTTTTTTATGAGATAAAAACCAATCGATTTTATGATGATTATAAAATATCGGCGGTGAATACGAAGAGACTCATTTCACTTGCGCTTAAGGACTATGCAAATTTTTTTAGCTATAAAAAACTTACCCTTTCCATTAAAGGAGTGGAAGGTATTATATTGACTGATGAAAAATGGAGTACCTACATCCTTTCGCAAATCCTCTTCAACGCCGTAAAATATACGGACTATGGAGGGGGAATTGTCATTCAAACAGATGTCGTTGATCTGGAAACGACCATTTCGATTAAAAACTACGGAAGCGGTATTTTAGAAGAGGACATTGGCCAAGTATTTAATAAAGGGTTTACATCGTCTGTCCAAAGGCATGGAATGAAGGCTACAGGCTATGGATTATATTTAGCTAAGAAGCTAAGTGACATGTTAGGCCACAAATTAACAGTAAACTCTCACTATCAAGAATATGCAGAGTTTAGAATAACCTTTATGAAAACTAAGACAATTCATGATGTGACAAAAATGTAAGATTAGTATAAAAAATGTTAGATGATTCGATTTTTCCCATCTGTATTCTGAAGTATAGTTAGATCAAGAAATTACGGAGGTGAAAAGAATGCAGCTACTCAAAGTATCAAATCTAAGCAAAATCTATGGAACAGATGTGAAACGATATCATGTACTGATGGATATTAGCTTTGAAGTAAATGAAGGTGAGTTTATCGGGGTCATGGGGGCATCAGGCTCAGGGAAAACAACTCTTTTGAACATTTTAGGTAGTATTGATAAACCGACATCCGGTCGAATAATAATGAATGGAACTGATATTGCAACCCTAAAGAAAAATGATCTTGCTAGACACAGAATGGATAACATTGGCTTTATATTTCAGGATTATAATTTACTAGAAACGATGACATTAAAGGAAAATATAATTCTACCATTAGCACTAAAGGGCGATAAGGTGGAAATGATGGAAGAAAAACTTAAGCCACTTGTCATGGATTTAGGGATTACGAAGGTCCTTGATAAGTATCCATATGAAGTTTCGGGGGGAGAACAGCAGCGTGCCGCTGCTTGTCGTGCGTTAATCACAAATCCAAAGGTGATCTTAGCCGATGAACCTACAGGAAACCTGGACTCGAAGTCAAGTCAGGACCTACTTGAGCTATTAACCTATATTAACCATGATTATCGAGCAACCATACTCATGGTCACTCACGATGTATTTGCCGCCAGCTATTGCCAAAAAATCATGTTTATAAAAGACGGAGAGATTTACAACGAACTGTATTCAGGGCAAAGTAAGAAACATTTCTTTGACTCAATTATTGAGGTAATGAGCGTTCTTGGAGGACAACGTACATGAAGCTTTCTTCTTTAGCTCTTCGTAATATCAAGCAAAATAAACAAAAGTATTTCATGTATTTTTTTTCACTTAGCTTTAGTGTTTTTACGGCCTATACTTTTTTAGCACTTTTTTTTAACGAAGCTATTCTAACAGCATTCACGTATAGTGATCGGTATCGTTCATTTCTGGTTAGCTCTGGTCTTATTGTATTGGTTTTTGTCATCTTTTTTTTAGTTAGCTCTAATACCAGCTTTATCAAGGCTAGAAAAAAGAGATTTCTACATATGCCTTATTCGGTATGACAAATTTAAAAATAGGAAAGTTACTTTTATTAGAGACGATGATTGTTGGTGTCATCAGCCTTATTATTGGAATTTCTGTTGGAGTCTTTTTTTCGAAGCTCGTTGCGATGGTTTTACTAAATGTCACTCTAGTTTCTTTTACTGAGAATATCGCCTTTATGATAGAGCCAAAAGCTATCTTAATAACGATCATCCTATTTTTATTGATATTTGTCCTTATTGGCTTGTCTGGCTTAAAAGTAATTCATCAGTTTGAATTAATCGATTTATTTAAGGCTGAGAAAAAGTCAGAAGAGCGCTGGGACGGCTCCAATATTGTTTTGATTATATCTTTTATAGGAATTGGATCAGGATATTATATAGCTACTCATCAGAATCCAGACATCGTTGTTAATTTGGCTATCCTAATACTCCTTCTAATTATACCAGGGACATATATCTTTTTTTGGGGTGGATTACCTAAAGTAGTTAGCTTCATAAAGAAATATAAAAGTAGGTACTATCAAGGTGAAAATCTAATTGTGATTACCTCGGTTTCTCATCAAATGAATTCACTTTCCTCATTAATGGCGACTATTGCAGTGTTATCAGCTGTAGCTACGACCGCCATTGCGACTGGGTTTACCTTGTATAGCAATGTAGAGATAAATACTTACAATACAATTGGTTATGACCTATATTATTACGGGGGACAAGAGCAAATAACAGATCAGATAGAAGTTGTATTTGAAGGGAATAATACTTCAATCACAGAGAAACGTACGTTTGATCTTTATGGTTCTAAGCCCGAAATAAAGCCAATAACCGTCGGTAATACAGATTATCAGTTTTCCTCAGAGCAAGAAACTTTTAGAGTGTATTCAAAGAGTGAATTTAATAAACTTATTTCTTTATCAAGTAGCGATACGAAACCTGTTTCACTCGAATCTGGAGAGGTAGTATACCTAAATCCATATGTAAGTGTAGAGTTGCAGAAGGCTATGATCGGCCACTCCGTTAACTTTTCAAGCAAAACATTAACAATTACAGCAACGCGGCGTTCGAACTTCTTATTCTTTGGCACCTTACAAACGATTGTAGTTGATGATGAAGATTTTATCGAACTCTTACAAAACGGTGAAATAACGAAATCGGAACAAAAAGCAACTGTCTTAAATTTTGAAAATGCACTGCGTTCAGAAAAGCTAAATCGCGAGCTTACTCAAATATTAAAGGGGAATGTTGGAGGTTATCGAACAGCCTTTAACCGTTACAACGAATTAATGGAAACCTTTGGGCTCATCTGCTTCATTGGCTTTTTTATAAGTGCAATCGTCATACTTATGACAGCAAGTCTCTTGTATTTTAAGCAAGTTATGGCAGCAGTAGAAGAGAAAAGACAGTTTAAAATGCTTAAAAAAATCGGCATGGACAGTCAAACTGAGAAAAAAGTAATCACAAAGAGATTGTTTCCAATTTTTCTAGTTCCACTTTTTATCGGTATTCTCCATAGTGTTTTTGCCATGAAAGCAGCTGATACAGTCGTATTTTCAACCATGATCGCTTCGAACTATTCTTATCTAAAAGTTTTAGCTTTTTCAGCAGTCATGTATTGTTTATATGCAATTGTATATGGACTTTTCTACTTTATAACAAAAGCACAGTATTCGAAAATTGTGAGATAGGAGTCTAATTTTCTACATAAAAACAAACAAAGCCGACACCTATATAGATGTCGGCTTTGTTTGTTTTTGTAAGTAAACCGGATATAATTGCAATTTGGCATTTTATGTTAAAATAAGAATAACAATCGTTACTCATGTACTAACAAAGTGTATAAGCTCGACTACGACCCAAGAGCTAAAACTAAAAATATATGGAAGGAGCTTTTTATGGAGAGGAAATTTATTTTACTTTCTCTGTTTGTAATAACGAGTGTGTTTGTCTGGTTTATTTTTTTCAATAACAAACCACTTCCACTAGAGGAAGTAATCGCTCAAGAAATGCCCTTTTTTGAAAAAAAAGAGATAATTCATATTGAAAAGTTTGATAGATTTGCACTTGTTATCTCAAAAGCAAATCCAGACGATTTAACAAATCATAGCGTTAATACTGAACACACAGTTCCAGTAATTGATTTTTTTGTTGAAAATAACAAGAATGGGTGGAGTTTTTTGAATTCATCTTGGGAGGCTCCTCGCTCCTATACTGATCATTTAACTTCCTTTATCAAATTTTTACCACTCGAAGAAAACCGTTTAATTACGTTTGGAGATATCAATCATCCCGAAATCCATAATGTAAAAATAAAAGTGGGCGATGAGTATTTAGCTGCAAATATTATTGAGGATACATATGGGAACAAAACTTATTTTTTAGTACATGAGCCTGAAAACGACAGATTGATTAAAGGTTATTCTGAGGCAGGGAACATTATTTTTGAAGTGAACTGAAAGTAACTTTACGCTTGTAGCTAACAAAAAATTAAATTTGAAATATTTTTATTTTTAGTACCTAAATCTACTGAGTACTATACAAAAGAGGTGCAAATTGATGTTATTGAAATGATAGGACTACACGTAGTCTCAAACTAATTAATATTTTCAATGAAGTTCATAATTTGCTTTTTTTCTAACTGTCGTTTGATAGCTTGATTAAGTTAATTATGAAATTCACTTATTAACTATAAAAATTTAATTTTTTCTGGGGAAAATGAACCTGCTGTTCATATTGTGTTCATTTTGTCATGGTAGGATAGCGAAGTAAGAATTTTATTTTACAACTTAACGGGGGTTAAAGTCATGGTTTATAAAAAGCAATTAAGTCTTTTAATTCTAGTAATAGGATTGCTAGCTTTAGTAGGTTGCAATACAGAAAGTAGTACGCAGGCGGAAGAAACAGTGGAACCAAATCGTCATCCAGTTGAAATTGCTATGGTTGAAAAGGGAGTCCTTACCAGCGATTTGAAGCTTTCCGGAAATGTAATGGCGGGTAAACAATTACCTGTGCTTCCGTTGGTTGCTGGTGAAGTGAAGGTAGTTCATGTGAAAAACGGGGACACGGTCAAGCGTGGTGATGTTCTTATTGAAATTGATGTATCTGATATAGAATTAAGTGTTTCTCAAGCTCGTGCTGGCCTAGAGGCAGCCGAGGCAAATCTAAGAGGATCCAAAGCAATGAGAGAGCAAAGCATTCGTCAGGCTGAATTGCAAGTAGCTCAAACGAAAGAATTGCACTCAATGCTACAGGGCATAGAAAATACAGAACCAGTTGCTCTTGAAAATATTCCAGAAGAACTTCAGGAAATCTTTAAACGATTGCTTCAAAGCAACATGCCAACAGAAGCTGATGTAAAACAAGCGAAAACAGCTGTTCAACAAGCGGAAATGGCTTTAGCACAAGCAAAACGAACAGAGCAAATTGATGCAGCTACTGCTTCAGTGAAACAAGCGAAAATTGCAGTGGAAATGGCAGAGAAACAAAAGAATAATGCTGTTGTGACTGCACCTATCGATGGCCAAATTACCAACTTTACAACAAGCGTTGGGGCTCTAGTATCACCGCAAATGCCACTATTACAACTTGTTCAAATGGATGAGCCAGTCGTACATCTAAATGTTAGTGAAGCAATGTTAGCAAATATAAGTGTTGATCAAGAAGTAGAAGTTCAAATTCGCTCTTTAAATCAAAGCTATCAAGGGAAAATTACTTATATCGGCATTATGCCTGCAGAACAGTCTCGTGCCTATCCTGTAGAAGTTGTTCTTGCTAATCCGGATAATCATTTACGAGTGGGGCTACTTGCTGAGGTTATCCTTACTCCGGCTATCGTAAACGAGGAGTTACTTGTACCAGTTTCAGCGGTAAGTGTTGAAAATGATGAAAGAGTGATCTACGTAACCCGTGATGGTGAAACAGTTGAAAAACGTATAATTTCGATAATTGGTGAAACCACAGAATGGTTTAGTGTTGAAAACGGATTAATTGAAGGTGAATACGTTGTCGTAAGAGGAACTCACCAGCTTTATGATGGAGCATTTATTAATATTCGAAACGATGTAGGGCAAAAGTTTGACATGCAATTAAATTATTCAAAGGAACGTGACGAAGCAGTTTCTGGGGATGAAAGCGACTCCTCTGAAGACGATGAGGCTGATGAATAACACCTAAAAAAACGGAGGAACATAAATGAGTTTAATCAAACAATCTGTAAAACGACCAGTTGGTGTTATTATCGTTGCTCTCGTCATGATTATTTTGGGAGTGGTCTCACTAACTGGATTAAAAGTAGATTTAATGCCAGATTTAGAATTGCCAATCGTTGCTATTTCAACACCATATCAGGGGGCAGCGCCACAAGAGGTTGAGAATTTAGTCACTCGTCCCCTCGAAGGTGTACTAACTGCTACTGAAGGGTTGTCAACTATACAGTCAATTTCAACGCAAAATCAATCGGTCATTATTTTAATGTATGATTTTAATACCGATCTAGATGCTGTTATGTTAGATCTTAGAGACCGGATTGACATGGTTCGTCAAGTTCTACCAGACGGTGCCGGAAATCCTACTCCGATGCGTTTTGATCCAAATCAAATGCCAATTATTCAGGTTGGTATTTCAGCAGAAATGGAATTGACTAGACTTACAAACATTTCAGAAGATATCATTATCCCAAAAATTGAACGTATTCCTGGAGTAGCTTCTGTTAACTTAACTGGCGGTCAAGAACGAGAAATTATTATTGAACCTGACCTTACATTACTTCAAAGGTACGGTCTTACTATTTCACAATTAGCTCAGATGATAGGCGGGGAAAATTTAAGTGCTCCTGCAGGTGAAATCAAGCGTGGTGGCCAAGATATGTCACTTCGAATTGTGGGAGACTTTAAATCTATTTCCGATATTGAAAATATCAATGTTCGAACTAGAACGGGTCAAACCTTAAAGCTCTCAGATATTGCTGAAGTCAAGGATACATTTCGTGAGATGTCATCTTTTGCTTTCGTTAATGGGAAACCAACGTTAAGCATTGATATTTCGAAACAAGCCGATGCAAATACTTTAGATGTCTCTAACGCCGTCAATATAGAACTTGAACGACTTCAAAGAGATATTCCTCAAGGTGTGATGTTAACAACAATCATGGATTCAGCGATGTTTATTAAAGAATCCATTAGTAGTGTTGTTATGAACATGCTGCTCGGTGGAGCAATGGCAATTTTAGTATTATTGGTATTCTTACGAAGCCTCCGCAGTACGTTAATAATTGGACTTTCAATTCCGATTGCAGTCATTTCTGCTTTTACACTCCTATATTTTGCTGGGGAAACAATAAACATTATTACCCTAGGTGGACTTGCTTTAGGAATTGGATTATTAGTTGATAGCTCAATCGTTATTTTAGAAAACATCTATAAGTACCGTGAAAGAGGCTATAGCCGTATCGATTCGGCCATCAAAGGTGCTACCGAAGTTTCTTCTGCAGTAATTGCGTCAACGATGACGAGTATGGTTGTATTTGTTCCGATTGTGTTCACACAAGGAATAGCTGCGGAAATCTTCCTTCCACTCGCTTTAACGGTAGGTTTTACATTAATAGCCTCACTAGTTGTTGCGTTAACAATTGTACCGATGTTGTCAGGGCTATTATTACCTGAGATGAAGGTAGAAGAAGATCCAAAAGGAATAAGAAAAGTAATGGCTAGCATTGGTCACCTTTTAGAAGGTCTAAACAATCGCTATCGTCATATCCTTAGATGGTCAATCAACCATAAAAAAACAATTGTATTTGGAACCATTCTCTTATTAGGTGCAAGTGTAGGGACAGTTCGGCTTGTAGGGATGGAATTAATGCCTGCCTTCGACCAAGGGGAAATTTCGGCAAGTTTTGAAGTGCCTCCAGGAACTACCTTAGAAGAAACAAGGGAAACTGTAAAAGAGTTAGAAGCCTTTTTACTTGATACAGGCGTCACTGAAGTGGTTCAAACCACGATTGGTGGGGGAGGTATGATGGGCTTTGGAGGTGGCAGGTCTAATAGAGGTAATTTTTATATTCGACTTGTACCTGGTAGTGATAGAGAGCTTACTACTAATCAATTAATTGAGGAGTTTAGAAGTTTCTCAGAAACAATTCCAAATATTGATCTAACAGTTCGATCTTTTGAAAGTGATGGTATGGGTGGGAATCCGATTGAGATTGAAATTCGCGGAGATGACTTAGAAACGCTTAAATTCATTGCGGATGATTTAACAACTATCATCAGCGAAGTACCAGGTACAGCGAACGTTACTCACTCCATGGGGGAAACAAGACCTGAGATGCAGCTTCTAGTGAATAGAGATGTTGCCATTCAATTCGGTTTATCCTATGCTGAAATATTAGATACAGTTAGAACTAGTATTAGTGGCCAGGTAGCCTCACTGATGAGAACTGATGGTCAAGAGATTAGTATCTCAGTCATTTTACCTGAAGAATACCGAGAAAACTTTACGCAATTACAAAACCTCCCGTTACTTACACCAACAGGAGATACAATTCCATTATCAACTGTCGCTGATTTTGTCCAAGCAGATGGGCCGAATGTTATTAATCGGCAAAATCAATCACGAGGAGTTTCGATTACTGGTGATATTATGGATCGAGACCTAGGAAGTGTAATTGCTGATATTGAAAAAGAATTAGGGCAATATATTTTCCCTGACGGTTATGACTATAACACTGGTGGAGAATACGAAATGATGATGGATGCATTTAAGGATTTAGTCCTAGCCTTAGCTCTAGCCATTTTTCTAGTTTATGCAGTAATGGCCTTCCAATTTGAAAAAGTTTTATATCCATTCATTGTTATGTTTAGCTTACCAGCGACATTTATCGGGATAATGGCAGGGTTCCTTTTAACAGGAAGACCTTTAAGCGCCCCTGCGTTTATTGGGATCATTATGTTATCGGGTATCGTCGTTAACAATGCCATTATCTTGGTCGATTACATTAACAAGTTAAGAGACCAAGGGATGACAAGAGAAGAAGCGATTTTAGAAGCTGGTCCGACAAGACTACGACCAATTCTGATGACAATGTTAACAACTGTTTTAGCGATGCTTCCACTTGCGATTGGTCTAGGTGAAGGAGCTGAACTTCAAGCCCCTATGGCTACGGTTATCGTGTTTGGTTTAACTTTCTCAACTGTTATTACCTTAGTCCTCGTGCCTGTCATCTATATCTATACTGACCAATTTACAAACTGGTCGAAGAAGTTGTTTGGGCGTGGGAAAAGGGAAAGTAACGAAGTGATATAAATTAATAATAAAACTAAAAGGTATCTTTAAAGGGGCATAACCCCTTACAGATACCTTTTTTTAATAGGAATTCATCGTCAATTATATAAATTCAGTGTAATTAATGAAATTTAGTTGTATTTTTGATTATAATGTTTATAAACTGAAGGGATTTATGTCTAAAGTTAGATAATAGTAAAAATATAGGTTTTATTGGGAAAATAGAATTACTAAACTATATTTAGAAAGGATGTAAGTTTTTGAGACAAATAATTGCTCTTGGAGGTGGCGGGTTCTCTATGGAGCCTGAAAATCCGTTACTAGATTAATATAAACTTTAGAAGTCTGGGAAGAAAAAACCAAAAATTTGTTTTCTTCCTACTGCAAGTGGAGACTCAGAAAATTACATATCAAGGTACTATACCTTCTACTTAGTAAAGATAAATAAAAAATATTCAAACCTTGGAGGTTGCACATGATAAGATATCCCAATTTGAAACAAGGAGCAACTATCGGAGTGACAGCACCTTCCTCTGGTGTACCAACTGAACTTCATGAACTATTGAAAATGTCATGCAGCCGTATGGAAGAAAAAGGTTTTCACATCATCTGTGGTGAAACAGCTTGGACTCAGGATAAAGCAAAGTCTGCACCTGCCAAACAGCGGGCAGAAGAGTTTAACAATATGATGCTAGATGATAGGATCGATCTCATCATCCCACCTTGGGGTGGAGAACTTCTTATTGAAACACTAGAATATATAGATTTTGAAAATATACAAACCAAGTGGTTATTAGGTTATTCTGATATTAGTCTATTATTGTTAGCAATCACATTAAAGACAGGTTTAGCCACAGCACATGGGACGAATTTAGTAGATTTGAGAGGGGAATATTCTGATGATACGACCGCAATGTGGTTTTCAGTATTATCAACAACAGCGGGGACACCAATCCTTCAAACCTCCTCAAGTAAATACCAAAAAGAATGGCAATTTGATAAACCAACCCCATATGTATTCCATCTAACAGAGCAAACGTTATGGAAATCGATCTCTACTAATGTGATGATCGAAGGGCGTTTACTAGGTGGGTGTATTGACGTAATCAGACATCTAATAGGTACACCTTTTGGTGATGTTCAAAACTTTACTAAGAATTATATCAATGGCGAACCCATCTTATGGTATTTCGAGAACTGTGAATTATCAACGACCGATATACGTAGGACATTAGTACAAATGAAATTAGCTGGATGGTTTGATCATTGTTCAGGAATAATGTTTGGGAGAAGTCCTGCAAATACTTCTGTTAATAACTATACTATAGATGACGTTTATCAAGAACTGTATGAAGAACTTTGTATTCCGATCATTTTTGATATTGATTGTGGTCATGTTCCACCACAATTAACCTTGATAAATGGTGCATTTGCTAAGGTAGAATTAGAAAATGGTAAAGGGATAGTCACTCAGCATTTTAAGTAGGCTCCTTTAGCATAAATTGTTGTTTTTCAATAAAGTAGACTTGGCTAATTCACAAAGTTTGGCGTGCATCTTTTCGAACCTACCATTCTGATGTGTAAAGAAAGCAATCTTTGTAGAAAAGGCTACTAATTGAAAATTCACATAGTTTACGAAAAGGGCCTTTAAGTAAAACAAGCAAAATTAGGGGGATTAGAAAATTGCCATCACAAATAGATGAATTTTTAGAACAACAGAACAAAAGCATGCAAGCCTTATATAAACCTGTTCTATACAATGGTTGGATGGCTGCAACCACAGGTCAACAAGAGTATAGTGAAAAGCATGAAAAGGCCTTAGTTACTTACTTTGCCAATTTTTCAGACCCAGATGCTTTTCATCAAGTGATGGCGTATAAAAAACGGGAGGACTTAAGCTTACTTCAAAGACGTCAGTTAGATGACCTTTACAACAAAATGGTTAAAAATCAAATTGAAACCGAAGAAGTTAGCAAAACGATACAATTAGAAAAGAAAATATCACAAGTTTTTACTACATACAGACCTCAACTTAAAGGAAAAGAAGTTACGAATAATGATTTATTGGATGTCCTAAAAAATAGGAAAGATAATTCTGAAAGAAAAGAAGCTTGGCTAGCAAGTAAACAGATCGGGAAAAAGATTGAAAAGGATATCCTTACCTTGGTGAGAAAACGGAATGCAGATGCGAGAGCGCTAGGATTTGATAACTTCTATCAAATGAGTTTTGAAACGCAGGAACTAGAGATGGATGTCGTTTTCAATACGTTTCAGAAATTAGTGGAGTTATCTAATGAACCATTCCGGAAGATAAAAGACGAAATCGACCAAGAGTTAGCAAATAAATTTGAAATCACGATCGATGAATTACGTCCATGGCATTATGTAGATCCATTTTTTCAAGAAGCCCCACCAGTGAGCGGGTTTGATATGGATCAATTTTATAAAGGGAAAGACTTAGAACAAATCGTTACGAACACCTTCCAAGCCATGGGATTAGACATTGTCGATATTCTCGAAAAAAGTGATCTCTATCCTCGAAAAAATAAAAATCCATTTGGATTTTGTACAAATATTGATCGAGAAGGGGACGTAAGGGTATTAATTAATCTTGATGAAAGCGTATTTTGGAGCACTGCTTTACTTCATGAGTTCGGTCATGCAGCTTATTTCAAGTATATTGATAGGACGCTACCGTTTCTTCTCCGTTTTCACTCACATACGTTAACAACTGAAGCGATTGCCTTATTTTTTGGTCGAATGAACAAAACCTGGGATTGGCAAAAGCAGTTTCTTGGCTTAAACGAAGACGAATTAGCAAAAATCACTCCGTTCGCAGAAAGATTGTTACAACGTCAAATGCTAGTTTCAGCAAGATGGATGATGACTTTTTCTTTTTTCGAAAGAGAATTATATGAAAATCCGGATCAAGACTTAAATAACCTATGGTGGAAGCTTGTCCAAGAAATCCAATTCATCAATCCACCAGAGGAAACACAGTTTCCAGATTGGGCAGCTAAAATGCATTTCTCACTCGCCCCAGCATCTTATCAAGATTATTTGCTCGGCGAATTAACAGCCTCACAGCTCCAAACCTACATCGAACAGAATATATCCGCAAATCTATTTAAACCAGAGGTAGGTAAGTATTTAATTGAACACTTTTTTAAACCTGGAGCTTCCTTGCATTGGAATGAAAAAATAAAGATGGCGACAGGTGAGTACTTGGATCCAGAGTATTTTAGTAGACAATTCTTGTGAACTACCTACCACTTAATTTTCTAACGGAAATTTGAAGTGGGGGATGAATGGCTAAAATGATAAAAAGTGAGTTGTAATGATACCATACAGACTAGTTTAGTTAAATATGAGATACATGGTTATTCAATCCCTGATTTTAGGGCAGTAGAGATAGTTAAGACAGATGGGGTAGTAAAATAGATAATAAAAGACGCTAGGAATACATCCTAGCGTCACTACCTTAAATAGCTGCATTTGTTGTAGAATTTTGTTTTAAGTTTTGTTTTTCTTCTGCCTTTGAGATTACAACAGCACAAGCTGCATCTCCAGTAATATTAACCGCTGTACGAGTCATGTCTAATATTCGATCTACTGCTAGAACTAAGGCAACACCTTCAACTGGTAAACCTACAGATGTTAATACCATTGTTAGCATGATTAATCCTACACCAGGTACTCCAGCTGTACCTATACTAGCTAACGTAGCTGTTAAAATTACAGTTAATAAATCTCCGAATGATAGGTCTATCAAGTAAACTTGAGCTATAAATACAGTTGCAACAGCTTGCATGATAGCAGTTCCATCCATATTAATTGTGGCACCTAATGGCTGTACAAAACTACTTACAGACTTAGAAACTTTTAAATTTTCTTGGGCTGTACGCATAGAAACAGGTAGTGTAGCACTACTACTAGACGTACTAAAAGCAACGATCATCGCAGGTGCAAAACCTTTGAAAAACTCAATCGGATTACGCTTTGCTAAAACAGCAATGGCTGATCCATAAGTAACTATGGCATGAATAAATAATGCACCAAGGACGGCAATCATATAAAGAAGCATTGCTTGTAATGCATCTAATCCTAATTTTCCAATTGCTGACGCAATAAGAGCAAAAGCACCGTATGGAGCTAATAGCATCACCACATTAACAAGGTACATCATGACTTCGTTACCCTGTTCCACTAAATTAAGGATACCTTTTGTTTTTTCACCAAGCCTAGCTAATGCAAAGCCGATTAACACGGAAAAGGCAATGATTTGTAGCATTGTGCCTTTAGCCATAGCATCGATTGGGTTAGTAGGGATAATATTTAGTAATGTTTCGACAAAGGGTGGTGCCTCCCTTGCTTCAAAATCAGCAGCACTTGTTTCAAAACCGCCACCAGCACCAGGTTGAATGATATATGCCATCGAGAGACCAATGACAAGGGCAATAGCAGTAGTTATTAAATAAAAGGCAATGGTTTTACCACCGATACGACCTAATTTCTTTGGGTCACTGATACCAGCAGTTCCTAGAATTATTGAAAAGATAACAAGAGGTACGACTAGCATCATAATTGATTTTAAAAATAATGTTCCAACTGGAGTCAGTAAATAGGTATCTACAACTTCAAAACCACTAGGTACTAGTAGGTTAAACCCTAAACCGACAATTAAACCTAGAATAAGAGCAATAATAATTTTTTTAGTTAAATTCACAGTTTGTTTCCTCCTTATTTTTATTAATTTACCATTTTACTAGAGTTAATTTCATAATTACCTTGATCAAGGTATATAAAACTATATGTAGTTGTGAATACTTTTAAAACAACTACATATAGAAATTATTAGCGGAAATAATGAATTATGAAATTCATTAACTAAGATAATTATTTTACAAATAAATAATAGTAGAGGTTTATTATAGTATAAAATGGTTTTCAACAGTTACTTTTTTTTTCATTGTGAAACGTGATAAATGAAATTTCCTTTCTAGATTGAAATGATCTGAGTAAATCAGAACAGGAAGGTTACCAGAAAAATGCCTGATTATCTATTATAGCAAACCCTGAAGGGAAAAGGGATAAATGAACGAAATGAGTCTATGTATGAACTATTTTTAAAAATTTTGTTCGGAATGAACGTCACTTAGGGGTTTTATAGTTAGAAAAACCAGTGTTTATATACGTGGAGCATTTCTTTTAATAGGGACCCACATGTATATCACTTTTTGTGACAAAGTGATACACAAGTCAATTATATTTCCTAAACAAAAAAAAGCGCCTTACCGCTTGAAAAGTTCTAGCCTTTTCTCCCGATAAAACGCATTGCCTAGAGCTATGATATCTTAATAAGTAGAGATATGTCTAGGGTCCAAATTAAGGAAGCTTATTCAAACCGTTTTTTTTATTGGTCATAGGACAATCGTTTCCGTGGCCTATACTATTTGAAAAATCTTAACATTATGGTTGCGCAATCGCTTAAAGAGAGAGGGGGGCACACATCAAGATTACATTTATACTTATTAGAATAAGAAATGGAGTAACAATGCTACGATTTAATAGGAAAGCAGAGTAGGGTAACCACTTTTCGATAAGGCTAATTAATTCCATTTCCTCAATAATAATCCATGAAAAATTGATACTGATGACCAGTGCGACTAGAAAAAATAATGTACTGTCTATAAAAGACAGCTTTTTCTCCATAATTATGTAAATTGCAGCAGTAAGCCATGATAGTGCGAAAAATACGACGAATGCAAATTCCTCCAACTATATTTTCTTTAGTATGTCTTCAATGAATTGGATAATACATGAAAAGGATTAAGACTGAAAGAGAGGAAGTAAATGAGGGGCTCATAACTAAAAATTTTTCTTTTGTCTCATTATCAAGAGTTTACCTAATAATTGAGACCGAAAAGATATTTTGTTATTGTTGCTCATAATTATATTATGTAAACTAAAAAAAGAAAAAAGGGGTAGCAACATAATAGTTTTCTCCTATCTACGAGTATTTCATGAAAATCTCTATTTTAAAGTTTTAGATTATTACTATCCCTTTAGATACACACACTACTATTGGAAATACTTTGGATTTCATGTATAATGTACATAATAACTTCCTAGAATAAAAATGACCGAGTGCTGGAACACTCAGTCGTTGCAACAACATGCCGCAGGTTAGCGGCTAACCGTGTATAAAAGACTACAGAAATAGCCCCCTTACTTGGTCGTCAGGGTGGCTATTTCTTTTTGTTTAGATAGACGACAATAGTAATAATTAGTGTAAAAGCTGCTATTAGTACTAAGCCGAATTGAGCTATAAGACTAAATGCTTCAAATGTCGTCACAAGCCTCACCCCCTTTCCGAAGGGGATCAGCCGCCACCCTGCTATATGTAGTTGCTTTCTAAATTATACCAATCGTACGTTCTTGTATCTACTAATTTTTTTGTTGTAAAAACAGGGGAGTAGAGAGAAAAACTTAATTTTTAGTTATCTTCCTTCGGTAAATCCATCTTTTTTACGGCGGCACCTAACTCATCGTTTTTGATATGCGTATAAATCATCGTTGTTTGAATGGAAGAATGGCCGAGTTGTCTACGTAATTTAGGTACATCATTAATCGCAGAATGATATCTAGTTGCAAATGAATGTCGAAGTTTATGTACTGATAATGATGATTTACCAAATGCTGTCGCATATTTTTCGACTAGTTTTTCGATAGCTCGTGGTGTTAATCGTCTCGTCGTGCCTTTGGGGCCCATAGGTGAAGAGACAAACAACGATTTCGTAGTTTTGATTAAATTGTAGCGTTCATTACGTACAGATAAATAGTCTTTTAAATCTAGCATCGCTTGATCGCTAATATAAACATATTGCTCTTTATTACCTTTACGGATCACTCGTACCGTATTTTTTTGAAAATCGATGTCCTCTAAATCAAGGCCAACAAGCTCAGATAAACGCAGTCCAGAGCCTAAGATGAGAGAAATAATGGCTGTGTCACGCTCACGGTTTTTCTGATGGAAGTTGTAGAGCTTTTTGTTATCCTGGTTAGCTAAGCCGTAGTCGTGGGCCACGAATTGACGAAATTGTTCGTACTCATCGCCACGGAGGATTTTACCCTCCATACGGTTTGCAAGTGTTTCTTGGTCTTCTTTAATGTTGTTCAATTCAATTTTTGCCATGACATTCCGCGATAAATAAGGTTCTAGGTTGCTAGTTTCAGCGATGTTTTGCAGGTAATTAAAGAGTGATTTTAAGGCAGATAATTTCCGATTAACGGTCAGTTTTGAGTTGTTAAGTCGGAATTCAAGAAAAGAGAGAAAATCTTCAATTTGCTGCCTTGTTAACTTTTCAAGAGTTTCCAGAGGGATTTCTTTCCGAGATCCATTGTAAATACCTTCAGCTAAGATCCAATCAAAAAAGATGAGATAATCATGACAATAGTTTAGCAATGAAGCTGGTGATAATTTTCGTTTTCGTTTATCTATGTATTCAACCACATACCAAGGAAGTTCTTTTGCTTTTTCTTCAATACGTTCATAATAGCGAAGTCGATTTTCTTGGCTCATTTTAGATCACATCCTTTGTTACTATTTTATAATTTATAGTTTAATTCGTCAAATTTATATTTTACGTAATAATGTATCGGAGTATCTAAGCACCCCACTTAGGCCTTCTGTTGTTATTATCTAGGTCATTTCGGTACAGGTTTAAATTGGAGCTTTTATGCGAATCTTTCATTTATTTTCGAACGCGCGTTGGTACTGGCAGTTTTGACCACAGGCTTTCGTTTAGCAGACATACGTTCCTTTATTTTTAGAAATATAGCTCTTTTTTAACGTTTGAGGACATACGTTCCCTTATCGTAGCTGTTAGAAGTGTTTTTTTATTGAATGTAAGGAAATAAAGGAACGTATGTCCACTTAAGTCCAAAAACAGCAAAATTTCAGTAAATAGATGATCCTATGTCCGCAAAATTTTAATCCACTCTCCATATCCCAGAAATGCTACTTTTGCCACCCTAAAGATATTTTTGCCCCTCTCGTTTACTTAAGTTAGATAGCTGATGACTATTTATAAATGCTGCAACTGCATCTCTGTTTGTTTTCGAATATTCTCGTAGTGCCCAACCAATTCCTTTACGAATAAAAAACTCGTTGTCTTGAGCATTTTTATCAATAATTCGAAACAGTAGTTCGTGATCCGTTTTTTCTTTGTATTTTAATTGAAAGAGAATGGCTGTTCTTCTTAGCCACATATTTTCCGAAATGGCCCAACGTTCACAGTATTCAGCTACTAATGTTGGGTAATTACTGAAGAGATGTCCAACACATTTGCTAGCGATTATATCGACGGTATCCCACCAAGACTTTGTAGTTATGAGATATTCCAAAAATTGAACATCTGCTTCCTCTAAAAGCTTAGTATATTTTACAAGGTAATCTATCGCGAAATATTGATATTCCCTCTCAGGCAAATCCCAGAGCCCATTAATAAAATCGATCATTTCTTCTCTCGGTAATTTCCCTACTTCTTTAAAGATTAATCTAGCTAACTCTCTTCTCTCTGGTGACTTTATACCTAAAAATTCAAAATGACCCTTCATATATTTTCTCATTGGAATGGCATTTTGTTCATTTTTATCTAATTCAAATATGTTAATGACGAATGTTAGTCTTTCATTATTATTCACAGTGCATCCCCCCTTTTTTACATTTTTTCCTAAGTATAACGTTTTCACACTAAGAGAAAAATCCCTACAATTTCTTATTGTAGGGATTTATGTAATTACTCTTGTTGACTTTCTGCTTCCCATTTCGCAACTTCTTCTCGAACTCGCGGTGCTACCTCTGTTCCTAATAACTCGATCGCTTTCATGACGTCATCATGAGGCATCGAACCCACTGGCATGTGAATCATAAACCGAGTGATGCCAACGTTCTGACGTAAATGAATGATTTTGTCTGCTACTGTTTTGGGATCACCCACATACAATGCTCCTTCAAAACTACGGGCATGATCAAAGCTAGACCTGTCATAATGCCCCCATCCTCTCTCACGTCCAATTACGTTCATAACGTACTGTGTTGAAGGGAAAAATTTGTCAGCAGCTGTTTGTGTATCGTCAGCAATAAAACCATGTGAATGTGACGCTACTGGCAACTTCGACGGATCGTGCCCAGCTTGAGCGGCCGCTCTCTTATAGAGTTTCACAAGGGGAGCAAATTGTAACGGGCTCCCTCCAATGATTGCAAGAACAAGTGGCAGCCCAAGTATCCCTGCTCGGATAACTGATTCTGTATTTCCCCCACTTCCTATCCACACTGGTAAAGGTTCCTGGACTGGGCGAGGATAAACACCTAGATTGTTGATCGCCGGACGATGTCCCCCCTTCCAAGTAACTTTTTCTGACTCGCGTATCTTTAGCAATAGCTCCAGTTTCTCATCAAACAGGTCATTATAATCTTTTAAATCATAGCCAAACAACGGAAACGACTCAATAAATGATCCACGCCCTGCCATGATCTCTGCCCTTCCGTTCGAGAGGCCATCTAGTGTAGCAAAATCTTGAAATACACGAACAGGATCTGCAGACGAGAGAACTGTGACGGCACTTGTTAACCGGATTTTTTTCGTTCGTGTGGCAGCTGCAGCTAGCACAACTGCTGGTGAAGACGCAGCAAAGTCTTCTCGGTGATGCTCTCCAACACCAAAGACGTCTAACCCAACTTGATCTGCAAGGACAATCTCTTCTACAACGTTCCGTAGTCGCTCGGCATGACTTATGACAACACCTGTTTGTACATCAGGTGTTGTTTCTACAAAGGTACTTATTCCGATTTCCAATGGTTTTCCTCCTAGTCATTTCTGTATCTTTACCTTAGTATCGTAATACCCTTATTTTGAGGCTTTGCCTAGCCTAATTCAAGTTTTATGCACCAAGCTTAGTTCTTTTCTATGTACAGCCCATGAATATTATCAAAAAACTACTACATACTGATAAAATAGTTACCGTTTTTAATTCGTAATTAGGAGTGGTTATTTTGGACAACGTGTTTGATTATGAAGATATTCAATTGATTCCAGCGAAGAGTATTGTGAAAAGTCGATCTGAATGTGATACGTCGGTTCGCTTTGGCAATCACACCTTTAAGTTACCAGTTGTACCTGCAAATATGCAGACCATTATCGATGAAAAAATTGCTACTTATTTGGCGGAGAATGGGTATTTCTATATTATGCATCGCTTTGAGCCAGAAAAACGTGTGGATTTTATAAAAGATATGAAAAAACGCGGTCTAATTGCTTCAATAAGTGTTGGTGTTAAAGATGAAGAATATAGTTTTGTGCAGCAATTAGCTGATGAAAATCTTACACCGGAATACATAACGATTGATATTGCCCATGGTCATGCAAATAGTGTCATTGAAATGATTCAACATATTAAAAAACATATACCTGATACCTTTGTTATCGCCGGAAATGTTGGAACTCCTGAAGCTGTTAGAGAGCTAGAGCATGCTGGGGCTGATGCAACAAAGGTTGGAATTGGACCAGGTAAGGTGTGTATCACCAAAATAAAAACAGGATTTGGTACTGGTGGCTGGCAATTAGCAGCACTTCGTTGGTGTGCGAAAGCAGCAAGTAAACCAGTAATTGCTGATGGAGGCATACGTACTCATGGTGACATTGCTAAATCAGTTCGGTTCGGTGCAACAATGGTTATGATTGGATCTTTATTTGCCGGTCATGAAGAATCTCCAGGAGAAACGATGGTGATTGATGGAAAACTATGTAAAGAATACTTTGGCTCTGCCTCAGAATTTCAAAAAGGTGAAAAAAGAAATGTCGAAGGTAAAAAAATGCATGTCGAACATAAAGGTTCATTAAAAGATACACTGATCGAAATGGAACAGGACCTTCAATCCTCTATTTCCTATGCAGGTGGAAATAGATTAGATGCGATACGTCATGTAGACTACGTGGTTGTGAAAAATTCAATCTTTAACGGGGATAAGGTCTATTAAGAATACTCTTTAGGTGAGCAAGGTGACTTTATTACTTGCTCACCTTTCCAAAATACATAAATAATTCTTGGTAATGTTTCTATGCTTTTAGTAGCCTTCTCAGCGTTTGAAATAATAATGGTAAATAAATTTGGGCATTAAACTAAGAGGAAAAAACTGAAGTTAAAAGAGGCTTTAGAGAAACTTTGAGATAGAATGTAGTTTTATTTCGTAAAGACTTACGTGGTATAGCTTTTTACTGTGAGGTTTCCGTTCTGGCCTCAACGTCAAATAGCCTTTGATTTAATACTTTTATTTGGCTGTCTTTTTTCTCCACTTGTTTCTTAACATGAAGTAACAATCCCACAATGGTTTCTTCTTGGTGGGACTCAATGCGAACAACAGTATTCTTAATATCTTTAACATCATTTTTCAAAGTTGTAACGTCATTTTTTAGAGTTAATACGTCATTTTTCAAAGTTGAGACATCACTTTTTAGAGTTGATACGTCATTTTTCAAAGTTGTAACGTCATTTTTTAGAGTTAATACGTCATTTTTCAAAGTTGAGACATCACTTTTTAGAGTTGATACGTCATTTTTCAAAGTTGAAATATCTTTTTTCATGTCTTTCACTTCAAAATGTAAAGAACTTAATTGTCTTTCAGTTCTTGCTTGTCCTTCTAAAATTTGTTTAAGTAACTCTTCCATCATTATCACCTCCTTCCCTTAAGTATAACATGAAATAGAGGATGAGTAATCCACTGAAAATATCCTGATTAAAATCGCTTCTTCATTGATAATGTCCATAACAACTAGGTTCTTTCCCTTAAACTTGTTTCTTTTTGAAATAATTTAAATTATCCTATATCCACCGGGAATCAAAAATGACCGAGTGGTGCATACCCGGTCTATGTAGCTACATGCCGTAGAGATAGCGTGTAACCACACGAAAATATAAGTAATCCCCAAACTAGAGTATTACAATTCTAATTATATGCTAAAATTCGCCTGCCTGTAGCAATAGTCGCGGACGAGTAGTTCTAAACCATTGGAGGCAAAGGATAAAGAAGAGAAATGCATCAATAACGTCCCCACCGTAATACATAATCATACTTCCTAACTCTGCTTGTCCTACAGGAACAGAGGATGGTGGAAAAGCATAAATATACTTAGATAAAATACCGTGAATAGAAAAAGCAGTCACTGCTACAACTGAACGATAAACATAGCTCCTCTTGTAGGGCGTTGGATCAATCCCAATAAGTGATACTGTAAAAAGAAAACCTGCGAGAAATACATGTATGTGTATGAGCATATGTAGGTATAGACTATGGTGCATGACTTCATATAAACCTGTTGTGTAAAGTATCCATAAGCCTCCGATGTTTAAGATCGATGCAACCACTGGATCGGTATAAAAGTGTACAATTCTGCTTTTTAATAAACGAGTAAGACGGCGTGCTTGTTCGACCTTTAATGTACGCATAAGTAAAGTCATTGGAGCTGCGAGTACCATAAGTAATGGTGCCGCCATGCCAAGTAACAAATGACCAACCATATGTACCGTGAAATCGGTTTGTGCACGTTCTGCTAAAGGGCCAACCAATGCTGCTGTAGCAAAGATCACTCCTAGACTCCAAAACATAGTACGAGAAAAAGGCCATTGTTTGTAATAGCGGTTTGAGAAGATGACTGCGTATAAATATAGTACAAAACCAACTAAAAATGGGAGTGCTAGTAACAGCTGAGAGAATGTGTGAATGTGTAAGTCACTGACATGATGAATATGTGTCTCATTGGTCATGGGTAACGGTCTCCCTTTTTGACTGTTCACGTTTGGAAAGAAAAAGTAAAAAGCTTCCGGCGACTACCATGGCTACAGCAATAATATTCCAAACAATATCATAAACGACTACATTTTCAACATAACGGATTTGATGAATCCGCATGATCTTGTGCTGGATCGTACCGTCATACAATTGGAAAACACCAGCGCCTAGTAGAACACCGCCCCACCACCTTTTAAGCCATACACCATTTCGTCTCTTAAGGTCAGCAAATAAGAACAATCCCCCGATTGTCGCAAACCAACTAAACGCATGAAATAGACCATCAGAAACGAGTCCAATACTAGTTGTAGATTTGTCGTAAAAATGATGCCAGTGTAACAGTTGGTGAAAAATAGTCTCATCTACAAAAGCAACTAAACCTAGTCCAAACAAAATACCAGACCATAAATTTCGTGTGGAATATTCATAACGGTTTGTATCAGTTGTCATAATTTTCACAGACTCCTCCATGAATTATTTGAGAATATGTATATCATTTCCATATGTTTACAAATTATGTGCTAAAATCGGCTTATAACTTCCTCGACTTCTTTTATTATTGGCATTCCAGCTTGTGCACCGAACTTTGTGGCAGCTAGCGCAGATGCTACAGTAGCAAATTCAATAGCCCACGAATGTCTGACCTGATGCTATTGCTAACGTCAGACTAGAACTATAGTAATCCCCTGCCCCTGTCGTATCAATGACAGGGACCTGATAAACTGCCATCATATCCGTTGTTTGATCCTCATAGGGTTTATAGAAGGAAAGAAAGGTGGTCATAAACCGTGAATATCAGAGTCAGGCAAGGTGATAGTTTCTGGTATTATAGTCAACTGTTTAATGTTCCGTTACCTCTTATAAGTGATTCGAACCGTGATGTAAATCCTCAAGCCTTACAGGTTGGGCAAATTGTGCGAATTCCAGGGTTTTATGTTAATTTCTATACGATTCAACCTGGAGATACTTTTTGGGCCATCTCTAATCGGTTAGGTTTTAATTTTGATATGCTTCAACTCTTAAATCCAACTTTAAATCCCTATGCCTTACAAATTGGTCAGCGAATAAATGTTCCCGTTCGTGTTTCAAGTCCAATTGTTCGCGGAAGAAGATCATACGACTTCGCAGCAATGATGAACGATATTCGTCAGCTAATTGAAGTCTATCCTTTTATCGTTAACCGTAAAATTGGAGATTCAGTGATGGGGAAAGATCTTGTTGAATTACAAATCGGGCGCGGTACGAAACGTGTTCACATGAACGGATCCTTCCATGCCCATGAGTGGATCACAACGCCAATTCTAATGCAAACACTTAATGAATATTTACTAGCCCTAACAAATATGGGATCCATCAGAGGACTTTCGATGCCACCATTCTATCATTCAGTTCTACTATCTATTGTTCCAATGGTCAATCCAGACGGTGTAGATTTGGTCATTCATGGTGCTCCGAATGAAGAACCTTATCGTCGAAACGTATTGGCAATAAACGGTGGAAGCACAGATTTTTCAGGTTGGAAGGCAAATATTCGAGGTGTTGACTTAAATAATCAATTTCCTGCTCGTTGGGAAGAAGAGGCTAGGAGAAAGCCATCTCAACCATCTTCACGAGATTTTCCAGGCACTCGTCCATTATCAGAACCAGAGTCAATCGCAATCGCTGATTTAACGAAACGAGGAAACTTTGACCGAGTGCTAGCATATCACACCCAAGGAAAAGTGATTTTCTGGGGGTATCAGGGATTAGAGCCATCTGAAGCAGCAACTATAGTAGCAGAATTTTCAAGAGTAAGTGGTTATCGTGGGGTTAGGTATGTTGACAGCTTTGCAGGTTACAAAGATTGGTTTATTCAAGAATGGAGAAAACCTGGATTTACGGTCGAATTAGGTAGTGGCGTAAATCCATTACCTATCAGCCAATTTGATCAAATTTATCAAGAGAATTTAGGGATCTTCTTAGCAAGTCTTTATATGTAAATCTCTTTGTAAGTCGGAAAAAACTCACCTTAATAAAAGAAACCTCGCTGGATGCGAGGTTTTTTGACTATCTAGCTAAATGGTATATATGATGAACGTCTTCTTCAGACAATTTCACAAAGTTACCAAGCGGACCTCTTTCTGTCGCCTTTTTCGCCATCTTCTCAAGGTGCTCGTCGCCGATACCTACTTCTGTCAAAGTGATTGGCATTCCAATAGAACGGAAGAACTGTTCTATTTTATTAATTCCTGCTAGAGCTGTTTTTTCTAGATCATTCAAATCAATTTCTACATCCCACACTCGATTAGCAAATTGTGCAAATCTCTTTACGTCATGCTTGTAGACGTATTTCATCCATGCTGGGAAAATAATTGCTAGTCCAGCTCCGTGCGCGATATCATAAATCCCGCTAATTTCATGCTCAATATCATGGCTTGCCCAATCACCAATTCTCCCCGTTCCTAATGAGTCATTATGGGCGATTGTCCCAGCCCACATGATCTCCGCGCGAGCATCATAATTCGTTGGATTCTCTAGAACTGTATGTGCATTATTAATGATTGTTTTTAAGGTTGCTTCACATAATCGATCCGTCAGCTCTACATTTTTTTCGTTCGTAAAATATCTTTCTAAAATATGGGCGATCATGTCTGTAATCCCGCAAGCTGTTTGATATGAAGGTAATGTATATGTAAGAACTGGATTTAGGATCGCAAACTGTGGCCTCATCGTATCGTGTCCAGTTGCTCTCTTATACAAGCCATCTTCGTTTGTAATGACTGTTCCTGTACTTGTTTCACTACCTGCAGCAGGGATGGTAAGCACAACCCCTATTGGTAAGCACTCTGTTACTGGTTTTCCAGTGAAGAAGTCCCAGACATCTCCCTCATATTTCGCACCTGCAGCAATTGCCTTCGCAGAATCAATAACACTTCCACCCCCTACGGCGAGGATGAAATCAATGTTATTTTCCTTACAAATTGAAACACCTTCACGAACCAGGCTAACTCTGGGATTAGGTTGAACATCACCAAGTTCAAAGATCTCAATGCTTTGCTCACGTAAAGACGTAACGACACTATCGTATAAACCCGTGCTCTTAATACTGCCTCCACCATAATGCAGCAGAAGCTTTTTTCCATACTTGATAGACTCTTCCCCGACTGTAGCTTCTGTATCTTTGCCAAAAATAATCTTTGTACTATTACGAAAAACAAAATTTTGCATATGTATTCCCCCTTATTTTCATACGTATTGTCAAAACTTTATATAGAAATAGGCTATTAAATCCTTTATTAGAGGGCTTTATAAGCAAAAAACTTGCCACCCCCCGGATTCTAAGTTATTAGTGAGGTAACCACACACACACTAAGATCCCTTAGAAAGGAAGAGTGACAAGTTGTTACCTCAAATTATAACCTATTTACTTACTTTTATAAACTACCAAGAACAAGTGATTCGAACGTTGCTTACCCTATTAATCGGGAAAAGTATGTTTGATAAACCAACTGAAGTTCCAGTAAATAAACCTTATCGAAAACTTCAAGTGGATGATCTTCCGATCATTGAGGTTCCAAAGAAACTAGATTTTCAACTTCTGTTATCTGAACATCTAGAGTCTAAAGGGAAACCTCTTAAACCAGTCCAAAGACGGTCGAATTCAACACCAGTTCCTTCATCAATGAAATGTCCAACGTGTGGTGCTCCAGCTGATTACTTGTATGCCAATAATGGGGCGAAAGGACAATATCAATGTAAGGTGTGTACGTGTCTTTTCAGTGAAAAAAACCGCTATCTAAAGGAAACAATCCTGAAATGCCCTCACTGTTCAAAAACACTAGAAAAAGTGAAAGAAAGAAAAGACTTCCATGTGTACAAGTGTAAAAATGATGCTTGTTCTTATTACCAAAAGAAACGAAATGCGATGACTCAAAAAGAGAAAAATAGGTTCAAGAAAGATCCCCAAGCCTTTAAACTTCGCTATATTTACCGCCAATTTCACATTGATTTTCAACCGTTAGCGAAGCATTCACCAAAGAGGCCGAGAGTTGATCTATCAAGAATTTATGTGTCTCCATATACACTTGGACTTATCCTTACTTATCACGTCAATTATGGTCTGTCAGCTCGCAAAACAGCTGCTTTAATGAAGGATATCCATGGTGTTTCTATTTCTCACCAAAGCATTTTAAACTACGAGAATAGTGTTGCCTTATGGTTGAAACCTTTTACTGATCACTATCCTTATGAACTCTCTGACCAATTCTGTGGGGACGAAACGTACATCCGTGTAAATGGCCGTTGGCATTACCTGTTTTTCTTCTTTGACGCTGTAAAGAAAGTGATACTCTCTTACCCAGTGTCACCTAACCGAGATACAGCAACCGCCATAAAAGCGATTGACGAAGTATTACTAAAGCTTAAGAAAATACCTGAGAACCTTACATTTGTGGTTGATGGAAATCCAATTTACTTGTTAGCTCAACATTTCTTTGCCCAGCATCAAATCCCTTTTGAGGTCATTCAAGTGATTGGCTTGACGAACGAAGATGAAGTTTCAAAGGAATACAGACCTCTCAAACAAATTATTGAGCGACTAAATCGAACCTTTAAAGGGAACTATCGGTCAACTCATGGATTCGGTTCAGAACATGGTTCTGTTTCATTCGTGACATTATTTGTCGCTTACTTCAACTTTCTAAGACCTCATTCGGCCTTAGAAGGAAAAGTGCCTGTGACCATACCAGAGCTAGAAAAGCTTCCAAACATGCCTGCTAGATGGACAACTCTTATTGGTCTAGCCCAGGATTGGATCAGCGAACAAAGAGCCTAACTTTTGTTTAGCAGAGCCCTTTCTAGCCAGCGGCGAAGCGAACTCTTGACAAACCGAACTCGCCAATGGTTTAAAATGGAAATAACCAAGGGTTTATTTGGCATGCCATCTTTTGTCCGCTTCGCCCTTGTTAAACCTCACTCTAAACCATTGGCGTGTTTGTCAAGAGCGATGGCGGGAGCTACCCCCAGATTAATTGGTAGAAAGTTTCATCAGCCTTTAGTTTTCATAGAACTTTTGACACTTCCTTTTCATATAGTAAGCCTTCGAGGGGATTAAAACAAGTGTTTGCATCATAAGGTAAAGCTACCCTCTTTACTACTGAATAGTTGTGAGTTAAATCCTCTTCTTCACATCTTCTCTTATTGCATTGATCATTTCCTCGGATAAATTTGCGGGTATGGACGAACCTTCCTTAAATACCCAAGCATTCATTAACTCCAAGTCGCCCTTTTGAAATGTTACGCTATAAGTTTGACTATTGTAAGTAAATTCAGTTGTTACATATTCCTCACTTTGAAACCCTGTATCAATGATCATATTTTTTATTTCATATGAATTCATTAGTTCATCTCCTTTTTTATTCGTTTAATTATAGAATTAGCATGGGAGTGTTATTTATGCGGTTGATCGGAGTTTGAGTGTGATGATAGCTGCTGTATTTTAGGTTTTTAGCAGAATTTCTAATATAGTTTCCGTTCAATTTAGAAGAAAAAAATTCATATTTTAGCCACTTTTTGGGATTGTTTTTTTTGCTATACTTTTCTAGTAACCCTCGTAATTTCCTCTCTCCTGTCCCTCAAGTTATTTTTCCAAACTCTTAAAAAAGAAGGTGATTCTTCAAATGAAGAAACAAGTTTTGTGTAAATGTGGTAGTGGTGTTTTTAAAGATGATTGTTGTATCGAAAATGTAAGGGTAAGAAGTTTTCCTGGGGTGAATGCGAGTGAACGTATGGAACTGTTGGCCAAAATAAAAATAAGTTCAGAGTTTGGAATGCGTTATCGCGGCCTCTTCGAATTTTACGGTGATGATTTAATTAAGTATAAACTCGGAGCCCCCAACAGTTTAGCGCGTAATGAATTTCTGACAGTATTGGCAAAGTATTTTACAGACTATTTAGAAGACGATTGCCCCACATCATGGAAAGAATGCCACTCTCAATTTTGGGAAGAGTTTTTATTCATTTTTTATCCTTTTCATATGAAGATCACCCGAGAAGAACGAGAAGTAGAAAAATTTAGCAATGAATTAAAGAAGTTTCTTAGGTGGCTTGACCGTAGATACAGAAGTTCTTTTTATAAGTTAATTGAAAAGTATCTACAAGAGTCTGGTAATGATTTAAAGAAATGCGAACAGATGTTAAATCGCCTCTACTTACACCTTTTCCCACGAATGCACCACAAGGATTGGAACCCCGAAAAAGCCATATATAAAAACTCACTGCAATTAGAAGAATGTATAGAAACAAAAACAATCCTCTTTGAAGTAAAAAGAATTAATGGACCAATAGTAATAGCAACTTCTCTTGATTCACACATAACTTATCACCTTAAGGGTATGCCTTATAAGAGCATTACTTCAGGTTTGATTATGTGCGGTATGATTGGGCGAAAAAAGGGTGATTGGTTCTGGATTTGGAATTTTCCTGAAACAGTCTTTCCACAAAGGGCTAAACAGTTCTTTGATTATGTTAGATTTTAACAGACAATTTATCAACCTTGGTTTTGTGTAGCAGACTTTTATTTCCTCCCCTTGATTCCCCCTCCTTAAAAAATATCTTAAACAATACTCCAAATCTGCGGGCTTGACTTAGTCTTTTTCCAAGTTTATATAAATGTGAGTAATTAGCCTCAACATTCTATCCCTTACATACTCACTATATTTAAAATGTATTCCACCTTATATCTGGAAAGATTATTATAATAAAAAAAGGTGAACAGCTTTTGTTCACCTTTTTTTATTGGTAGATTTTTCTATAAAATAAGTCATTCATTTGGTGGTATTTGTGCCATTACTGTGTGAAGCATGGATAAACTATTACAAATGTTTCAATTATATAAAACTAGCAACTGCTAGCAAAAAGATAGCAAATTGATAGTGGTAATAATTTAGTCCACTACTACAAAAAAACAAGTAATAGTGGACTGATATGAATTATTGATATTGCTTTAGCAGTTTTACAAATTCAGTACTCGCCATGTCTCTTGCATAGTCAATACTAGACATTCCATCCTCATCAGCTAATAGTGGATCTGCTCCTGCATTAAGTAACAATTCAGCAACTTCAAGATTGTCCATCATCACAGCCGACATAAGTGGTGTCCATCCGTAGTTGTCTTGAATGTTAGGGTCTGCACCATATTCAAGAAGGAGTTGAATAACCTCTGGACTTTCGTAAATCACAGCAAACAATAATGCACTTTCTCCAAATTCATTTAATTCATTAGGATCAGCACCAGTAATCAGTAACGTTTCAACCTCTTCCATATTCCCATCGATACTTGCTTCCATTAAGGGGTTATAGTCAACGAAAAATGGGAGCGAGAAATTAAACTCTTCTAGGACTTTCACACCTGCAAAAATAAGACCCATGGTCATTGCAGGCAGAATAAGAAATAAGACGAATACAACTGAAACTACTTGCTTCGATCGATGGATCAATTGGACCGTAGGCGTTTCAAACATTAACACTTCTATTTCTTGGATTCTTTTTGGTATTGGTGGGTGCGTTGAAAGTAATTCTGTTAATGTAACAAATAATCCCTTTTTATCGTTGTACTGTTGCATATAATCTTTAAGATTGACAGTTTTATATAATCGCCTTCCCGCAGCTAAAATTAACAATCCGTTAATCGCAGTTTCGGGTTTACCTGTATAATAAGCAGCCATTCGATCGCATGTATATTCTGCCATTCGTAAATAGCTAGTCCCAATGAATGGGATCCACATCGCAGGAAAAACGAGTAAAGATTTGACGATGTGGTTTCTTTTTATATGAGCTAGTTCATGGGCGATAACATAATCTATTTCATTTCCTTTGGACTCAATCGAGATATCGACAAAATCTGAGTAGAGGACGACCATATTTTTACCGAAAGCAGCAAAAACCTTGGTCGCAAACGCATTTAAAAGACCTCCAGATTCAACGATATACACCTCTGGAATTTTCGTTAACTCCATTTTCTGACTTAGTTCTTTGACCTTCTCATAGAGTTCTGGGAATTGTGTTTCACGCAATCTTACGCCATTTACTTGGATGTGTGACATCGAAATAATATGTGAAAAGAAAGAGAGCAAAGCGAAAAAAAATACGATAAAGGCACCAACTATGGTTAGCAGTAAATAACCAACAACAACTATGCTAGTCATTACGCATAACCCATACAACAGATTTTCATTTTGTGTACTAGATTTGGGTGATTCAAGGTTTACACATCCTTTTTTGTCAAATACTACTAGGATATTATAAGTAAAATTGATGGTAAACGCTAGTATATTATTTATCTGAAACTCTTTAACTAACAAGTTATAAATGTAATTTCAATCCTTGATGAGTTGCGCGAAACCCTAACTTTTCATAAAAGCGTAAAGCTTCTTTTCTGGTTTTATCGGTTGTTAACTGCACAACATGGCAGTTACGTTCCTTAGCACGTGCTATAGCTCTACGAGTTAGTTTGCTGCCAATCCCTTTTCCTTGTTCTGATAGAACTGTTCTTACTCCTTCGATAGTAGCCCTCCATCCACCTTGGTAGGTAAGGTGAGGCGTAAAAGTTAGTTGTAGAACACCGACGATCGTTTCCCCATCGCATGCGACAATTAGTTCAATATTAGGGTCAGAATCTATCGCCTGAAATGCATCAGTATAGCTACTTTGCAGTGGAAGCTCGTAGTTCTCCCTCATACTTCCTAATTTATCGTCAGAAAGCATATGAACAATCTTTTCTAGATCTTTAATAGTAGCTTTTCTGAAATGAATTTTCTTTCGGATCACGATATTCCCCCCTTATATTTACTTCCAATAATTTTTCATTATTTCATGAGACCATAGAGGTTGTTGAATTGGCTCTTTTGGCATAAATTCTTTCATTACTGGCTTTATATCAACAATAGGTGTTCCATTGATGCAGTCAAGACCTAGAACAAATAATACTTTTCCTTGCCGCTTAAGTAATTTCACAGTTGTTAGTCCTAATCGGTTAGGGCGATTTTTTCCACGCTGAGCAAAAATCCCGACCTTTGGGAGGGTTTCGTCGTTTCTAGGGTGTCTTGCACCTGAAACAATTTTATTTTTTTCAACTTTATGAAAAAAATAGATGATCTCTAAGTGAGAATAAGCTTCAATTCCGTTTATAGAATCCTCGGGATTTGAGTCATCCAATATAATTTTGGAAACTACTTTTCCCCAGTTATCATCCTCTATCGTTATTCTTTCGTTAAATGCTACAGCAATTGGATTAAATGAGAACATATAATTACTCCTTTAACAACGAGTTAGACTTTTCAATCCACTCTAAAACTTCAATTCTATTTCCAAACGGATCATTGAGGTAAATCCGGTTCGCACCTGGGAGATTATCATCAACTAGAAAAGTAACAAGATTTCGTTGTAGGTGTGTTTTGAATGCTTCGATATTTTCAACGACAAATGCTGGATGAGCTTTTTTTGCAGGGAAAAATGGCTCTTCAATCCCAATGTGTATTTGATAATTTCCAAAGGCAAACCATACCCCGCCTCTTTTTTTCATTACTTCCGGCTTCTCGACTTCTTTAAAACCTAAAATACCAATAAAAAAACTTCTAGCTTGCTCCTCTGATCCTCTTGGTGCTGCAAGTTGGATATGATCAATGGACTTAATTACAAATGACATATTCAATCACTCCTTTATAATGTCTTTCTTTATTTTTAAGTATAGTGGAGATATGATGATAAGGATAATACTGTTTTTAAATATTAATCGATAAGTAAAACTTATACATAGGAGGTCGGCATGAAAGTAGATGATTATAAATTATTGGTCACCATTAAACGGGTCGGTACGATTAGAGGGGCCGCCAAGGAGTTACTGATATCGCAACCTGCAATTAGCTTGCGACTTAAACAAATTGAGGAACAGTGGGGTGAAAAGATTTTTATTCGAACACACAAAAACATACTGGTGACACCGGTTGGCGAAAAAATACTAGCGTTTGGCGAGGAAATGATCATGGGTGAAAGAAAATTATTGGATGATATTTCATTGGTTTCAAAGAGTGTAAATGGAATGCTTTCGCTTGGTGTCTCTTCTGTCGTCGGCCAATATTTGCTACCAGAAATTCTTGAAAGCTATATCAATAAATATCCTGATGTAAAAATTGAGTTGGTCACTGGTTTGAGTCAGTCGCTCCGTGCTTCTATATCTGATTTTCATATTTCAATCATCCGGGCGAGAAAATAATGGGAATGCAGTGTATCGAACTTTTTTCTGATCGTTTATTTTTGATCGATAGAAAAAGAAACAAGAATAAGGAAAAGTTATTAATCGAATTTCAAAGTGATGCCACCTTTCATTCATTAGTTGACGAATGGTTTACACAACATCCCGACCTAAAACTTTTTCGGAAAATAAAGGTTGATCAAATAGAAACCTGCAAACAATTAATGTCACACGGAATCGGTATGGCAGTTCTCCCAGAAAGCTCTGTAAAAAACTTAGACCCAGAGCATTTCACGTTTCAGCCCCTAATCATAAACAATCAACACCTTTCTCGACCTACATGGCTATGTTATGCTGAAGCAGCTCGAGAACTACCTCAGGTTGAAGCATTTTTAAAAGTCATTGAAGAGAAAGTAGACAACCAATCAAACTAAAAGGAGTTGCCTTCCGCGACTCCTTCTGCTTTATGACATCAATCACACCATCAGGTTCCTCATGGTGTATATAATGGCTACTATTTTTACAAAAGTGTAAACCAAAGTACTTGCATGTAACACGCTCTCTTCATTGAGAATTTCATGTTTCCATTCTTCCCCTGACTATATTGTTTTTCGAAATTAATCACCTAACCCACGAAAAAGAGATAGTTTGTTATGTAACTATCTCTTATCCTCTACTCTAGTAACGAGATTTTGAATAATTTATCATCACCTTCTTGCGGTGTGCCTCGACCATCACGATTATTTGTAATTGTATATAGGGTATCGTTTTCAATTAGTACATCCCGCATTCTTCCCGCGTTTTCAAATAAAACTTCTTCGGTACCATCCGTTAAATGAAAGACGCGAATGTGCGCACCACGTAAATTAGCTACGTAGATTTTATTGTCTTTAATGGCAATTCCAGATGGAGCCCAAGTATCTGTTCCTGAGTGAAAAAGTGGTGAAACCATATTAGCCATTTGCTGATCGCCTTCTATTAGTGGCCATCCGTAATTCTTACCCGGTTCGATTAGGTTAATTTCATCAAGCGCTGATTGACCGTGTTCAGAGCTATACAGAGTTCCATCAGCATCCCAGGCTAAGCCTTGAGGGTTTCGATGTCCATAAGAATACACATAGGAATTTTCAAATGGATTATCAGTTGGTACGTCCCCATTTAATTCTATCCGTAGAATTTTCCCTGCTAAACTCTCAACGTCTTGGGCGAAATCTGGTTGACCAGCATCCCCGGCAGTCGCATACAGTTTGCCATCTGGTCCAAATTTAATTCTACCGCCATTATGGATCCTCCCACCTGGTATCTCTTCTAGTAAAACGCTTGTTTCCTTCCATGTATTCTCCTTAAGCGTAAGAATGATAATCCTGTTAAAAACTTGTCCATTTTGCCTGTATGTATGATAGGCGAACGCTCGTTTCGTTTGATCGAAATCAGGAGCTAGAATAAAACCCAATAATCCCCCCTCACCTTCATGGAAAATCTCTTTGGTAACCTCTACATTTTGTGTGGTTTGTGAATGATTATCAATTTTCGTGATTGTTCCTATTCGCTCACTTACATAAAAGGTATTGTTATCCTTATTAAGATTCCATGGGATGTTTAGATCTCTAGCAATGACTTCTGCTTGTGATGCGATTACTTCAGTTGCCTCCCTTTCTTGCTGTTCTTTAGAAGAACAAGCAGTAATAATCTGGACTAATATGAGGAAAAAAATAATTTTTTTCAGCGAGAACATCTCCTTTTTTCATTTTGTGACTATTAAGATTATCGGTTGTGGTATAATTTTTTAAAACATAAGGTGGTGTAAAAAATTGGTAGATACAATACCCTATCGCTTGATTGAACAAACAGCTAAATCAGATACGCTAGTGATCATGTTCCCTGGAGCTGGTTACACAACTCAGGCCCCTTTGTTACATTTTACAACAGGCGTATTTTACAAGAAAGGTTTTGACATTTTACATGTAAACTATCGATTTTCTAGTCAAGAGTTAGCAGCTCTTAGTGAAGAAGATTTTGCTAAAAATGTAAAGACCGTTATTGACCACATCTTACAGGATAAACATTACGATCATTTTTATCTTGTTGGAAAATCGATTGGGACCATTGCTCTAACTACTACATTAAAGTCCTCACTTTTTGCTAAGGCAAAAGTTATCTGGTTAACACCCTTGTTACAAAGAGACGATGTGTTTCAGACGATGCAAACGAGTAAGAACGAGGGGCTTTGTATTATCGGCGATCATGATCGCTGTTTTATTGAAGAGCGTATGAAAAAGGTAGAAATGAATTCAGACCTAAAGACAAAGATCATAGAGGGTGCTGATCATAGTTTAGAACTGAACCAAAATCCACTTGAATCCATTACTATCCTAAAAGAGATTATCAGTGAGATTGATAGTTTCTAAAAAGTAAAGTGTGGTAGAAACCACATTTTATTTTGTGGTTATAAAAGAAATAAAAGTTAACGATTGTTGGACCATGATTATGGTCCAGCAAAAGTGCTTAGATAAAGGCTGATTTCGTAAAGTTTGTTGCTTTCGTAAAAATCCCAGAAGCCGGATTTTTACACATTTATATTAAGATATCATTATTTATTTAGTAAGCATTGCTCTTTTCTTACAAATTCTACTGGAGATTTCTTCATCTAAGGTGTTTTTTTCAATTATTTTAGGTTAAAAAGCCAAATGTTTACGAAAAGAGCTTAGATAAAGGCTGATTTCGTAAAGTTTGTTGCTTTCGTAAAAATCCCAGAAGCCGGATTTTTACACATTTATATTAAGATATCATTATTTATTTAGTAAGCATTGCTCTTTTCTTACAAATTCTACTGGAGATTTCTTCATCTAAGGTGGTTTTTTCAATTATTTTAGGTTAAAAAGCCACAATGTTTACGAAAAGAGCTTAGATAAAAAATAGCCCCCTAACTTACTGTCAGGAAGGCTATTCATACTTTAAGGAGTTACTTCCTTTAGTTTCATATTGAGACGCTGAAATAGGTTCTTTATTTCTGTTTTCGGTACAAGAGCAAACTGATCTCCGATACTTACCTCAAAAGAACAAGAATTTTCACTTGTTGCTTTCATATTTCGAGTTAGTCCTATTCCGGTTTCTTTGTAAATAGTAATTAAAATCAATTCTAGCTGATCCTTAGGAATAGCAACATGTACATGAAACATATTCGAGACAGGTTCGAGTGGTCTTGTTTGAATGGCTTCGCATTCGTTGTAAAGCTTAGCTAGCTCTTTTGCTTCTTCATAATATTGATTCATTTTATGTAATCGCTTTGTAAAATAGTAATCGGCACTAATGATATAAGGATAAAGGCTGATTAGATCGCCACCGTGTCTCCTTTTCCAGACAATTGATTCCTGGATAAAGTCCTCATCGCCAGCAAGAATAGCCCCCGCAATACCGCCAATCCCCTTATAGAAAGAGACATAAACACTATCAAACAGCGCACAAACTTCCTTGGCTGACTTTTGATAATAAGGTAAGATCTCAAAAAGTCTAGCACCATCTAAATGCAATTTAATCTCTTTATCACGACAATAACTAGAGATCGCCTCGAGAGTTTGGTAATCTGGTAACTCTCCGCCAATCTCACGCTGTGGTAGTTCAAGTAAAATACAAGAAACTTCCTCTTCCATATTCTCGATATCCTCTAATTGAATAATACGTGTTTCGTTCGCTAGTAAAACTGAATCAATCTGATGTAATTTTTTCAAGCCCTCTTCTTCATGAATTTCTAAATGACATAAAGGATGATAAGCGACCTTTTTTAGTCCGGTCTTATCGCACCAAATTCGCATGGCAATTTGCTGTGCCATTGTTCCACTAGGAAAAAAGACGGCAGCTTCTTTTCCTAAACACTCTTTTAGCTTAGCTTGGAATTGTTCAATAATTTTACCAGTTCCGTACATGTCGCTTTCTTCTAGATCGTCATAGTCTTTCAAGGCATCTGTTAACATTTGAATAGTTCTGTGCCCATGACCAACAAGTTGGTAGCTCGTTTGCTTATACGCCTCTACAAGTAGATTTTTTACAGACATTGAAAATCACCACTTTCAGTTATTAAAACCCCTTTGTTATATCAACTTTATTAGATAAAGGTAGACCTTCTTCAAGGTTTTTTAGAGTTTCTATAAAACAATTGACCGCTTCAACGGGCGTCGTTACGGCAGAAATATGCGGAGTAATCCAAACGTTTGGATGCTCCCACAATTTGTTGTTCCGAGGAAGTGGTTCTTCTGAGAAGACGTCAAGGATGGCAAAACGGATCTGCTCCTGATCTAACGCTTCAAGTAAGGCCGCTTCATTAAGAGAGGCGCCTCTTCCAACATTAATAAAGCCGGAATTTGATACGTTGTTAAAGAAATCTTCATTAAATAAGCCCTCTGTTTTTTCTGTTAAAGGCAATGTATTAATAAAATAATCCATCTCACTTACTCTTGATAAATGATTATCTACTGCTATTACTTCTGTAAAAACTTCTTTTTGCTTTCCACTTAGTGAGACTCCGTAAACATCTACGCCTAACAATGAAAAGATCTTTGCGGTTTTCTGGCCAATTTCACCTGTCCCATAGATCATCACTTTTTGTTCACTTAATAATTTGGGAGTCATAGGCTGCCACTTTTTTTCCTTCTTGAATGCATGAAATTGATCATGATATTGTAAATCTTTTAGAATGTAACTTAAACAATATTCAGCAATTCTTTGCCCAAAGGAACAAATCGTTCTTGTTAACAGAACGTTCTCATTCCACTTCTTTTTAAAGAGGAATTTGTCAACACCTGCTCCAAGCGAATGAACCCATTGTAAATGACTAAAATTATACGTTGCTTTCATATTGAAAGCTACCAAAGTATCAGCCCATTGGAGGTCTTGCTCGGTGAAGTGTTCTTCGGGTAAAAAACGGAAGTTCTTCTGTAGTTTCTTCGCTGTAATAAGTCGCTGTAATTCTTTGTGCATAGGACTTACAACGACGATATTTTTGATGTTCATTTTTAACCACCTACCTTTTTCCATACCGTCGCATACTTCTTCTTGTATTTAGGATCTTCTTCTTTCTCAATTAAATCTAAGGCAACTAGCTTGACCGTTTCATCTTTTGTTTGATCAAATAAGTTCCGTAGCCCTTGAATGATGTCGAACCGAACTAATGTATAGTTTTTTTCGTCTAGACAATGAAGAAACCGATCGGTAAGACTTTGAATTAGCATCTCTTTTTGTTTGGCACCAGCAAGACCGACCTTCCAGATCGATTGAAGACTATGTCTTGCTGTGACAAACTTTTTATCTTTCGTTACCTCTAATAGCTCCGGAAAGTCCTTAAGCATCCGTTTTTCGGGGTCACTTTTGGCTAAGCTGGCGAGAAACTGCGCAGCTCTTGATCTTTGGTGATTATCAGGATTTGTTAAGTCAGCTTTTAAATGGTCCCAGACATCATACGCCCAGTCTACCTTGTTTTCTGTAGCACTCAGAATTTGCTGATAAGCTTCATACTGTAAGTTTTTATCTTCTGATTGTAAGTTTGCAAATAGTGTTTTTATTATGCCATCCATTCGTTTGTCTCCTTACGTTACATTTCTTTTGGGGCCTGTAATCCTAACAGTCTTAATCCTTCCTCTAAAACGATCGTCACAGATTGTACCAATGCTAAACGGCTATCTAATTGTTCATCTTGGATGAGAATTTTCACTCGACTATAATATTTGTTAAACTCCTGGGAGAGATCTATTAAATATTTCGCAATTTGAGATGGCTCATATAAATTGAAGCTTCTTTCAATCACGTTTGGAAATTCCATTAGTAATTTCAAGACAGTCCAGCCGAATGGATCATTTAACCCTTTTACATTGTCAGTTACCACAGTATGGTCTGCTTTTCTTAAGATCGAGCAAGCTCTCGCGTGAGTATACTGTACATAGGGGCCGGTAGTTCCCTCAAACTTCAACATTTCCTCTAGTGAAAACTCGACATTGTTTTGTCGTTCGTTTTTTAGATCATGGAAAATAATCGCGCCAACCCCGACCATTTTGGCAATTTCAGCTTTATTTGCTAACATTGGATTTTTCATTTCGATATTCTTTTCTGCTAACTCAACTGCTTCGGTAATTACTTCTTCTAGGAGGACGATTTTCCCTTTTCTTGTCGACATCTTTTTTCCATCTTTTAAAATAAACCCGAAAGGAATGTGGATCAATTCTTTAGCCCATTCAAAACCTGCTTTTTCTAGTACCAAGAACACTTGTTTGAAGTGAAGACTTTGTTCTTGGCCGACAACATATAAGGTTTTTTCGAAATTGTATTGTTGCTGTCGATACAATGCAGCAGTTAAATCTCTTGTTGCATATAATGTTGCTCCATCTGACTTTTTAATTAAGCAAGGCGGGAGGTCAAACTCCTGCAAGTCAACAACTTCTGCCCCCTCAGAACTTGTAAGTAGTTGCTTTTTCGTAAGCATATCAATCGTTAGATCCATTTTGTCGTTATAAAACGCTTCACCTTGATAGGAGTCAAAGGAAACACCTAGGAGATCATAGATCTTTGAAAACTCTTGCAGAGATTCGTCACGAAACCATTTCCACAGTTTTAGCGCTTCTACGTCACCTTCTTCTAATTTTTTAAACCATAAACGTGCATCGTCCTCTAGGGTTGGGGTATGTTCAGCTTCTGCATGGAATTTTACATAAAGTGCCAATAATTCTTTAATCGGATCAGCTTGTACCTGAGCCGCATCACCCCAGAGTTGATAAGCGACGATTAGTTTTCCAAATTGAGTTCCCCAATCTCCTAGATGGTTTACACTTACCGCTGTAAAACCACATTTTTCAACGATTTTAGCCAGTGAATTCCCGATTACCGTTGATCGCAAGTGCCCCATCGAAAACGGTTTAGCGATATTAGGTGAAGAAAAGTCAATGACGATTGTTTTATCTTTTCCAAACGTTAACGTCCCATAGTTTGATTCAGACCGAACGATCGTTTGTAGGGTCTCTTTACTAACAGTTTCTTTGTTTAGGAAACAGTTGACGTAAGGACCATCAGCAACGACCTTCTCAAAAAGTGGATGTTGTAGCTTTGAAGCTAATTCAGTAGCAATTACGGTCGGTGCCTTTCTTGCTAGTTTAGCAAGTGTAAAACAGGGAAATGCTAGATCTCCTTGCTCTTCATACTTTGGTTTTTCAATTAGCTTCTGAGCCTCCTCAAGCTCCAACATGTCGTTTAAATGCGACGTTATTTCATTAGCAAAAATTTGTTTCAATTCCATCTCCATCACCCTTCATTTTTTATCGTTTCTTTAACAACAGATCCGCGAACAGTTTAGCTTTATGAACAAAAATTCCTTATTTCTGCGCACTTCAAACGTATTTCTTACTTCCCTTCAGAAAACAGCGTAAACAAAAAAATCCCGCCTCTATCATTAGAGACGAGATTACCCGCGGTACCACTCTTATTGTTCAAACTGAACCTTCTTGAATAACTGATAACGGGTTTCCCCGACTACACCCTACTTATGTTCAGGCTGCTTCTCAGAAGTGCGCTTCATTATGCAATGTCTATTAGGCTTCCACCATCCCTAACTCGCTTCAAGCATTTACAAAATTACTCTCTTCTTCATAGAATTTTGATATTTTTGACATTATATATAAAAATCCATGAAAAATCAACTGTTTACTGACGTTTTGGAGCATGTGGTGGAGTTTCTAACCAATTTTTATCGATTAATAATTCGACACCATCATCTGAATAGGATCCTACCTCAGCTGCTAGGCGGGTAAAGTGCATCGCAACATCTCTCCTTGCTGACGTAGAAACGGCCACACCATAATTATTAATCCCTTGGCCGTTTAATAAGGCGATAAAACTTAACATTAATTTTTCAGAGAACGGTGAAATTGTAGAGGACGTAATCCCATAATTCCATGTCGATGGAACAGGAATTTCTTCCGCCTTTAATACATTAGAAAGAACCTCAATATGTTTGATAGCAACTTCTTTCCCTCTAATAAAGTAATCTTGAATGTCTTTGCTTTCGGTTACTTGAATGAAACTAGTTATTAGACTTAAACCAATGGAATTTGTAATAATATTATAAAATGTACTTGCGATCTCCACACCTGTGAGAGGACGTTTGTCACCAAACCAACCATTAAGAAAACTTTCTTTTTCTACAAATTCTACCTCTGTAGGTGCAGGAATGTACGGGGCTCTAACCCATAGACCTTTCTCTAATAAAAGCCTTCTTGCATCATTGAGCAATTGTAATGATTCAGATGTATACTCCTGAAAAAAATCAAATACATCTTCTCTAGCGATCGTGTTGATTGCAATTGATCCGTAGTTTAAATTCCCCTTTGAAACAAACCATTGGAAAAACAAGATGAATGTATCATTATAGAGCTTTTCTTGGGTTTCTTTTACATCGTTTTCTGAAAATCCAAGTGGGATCGGTATTTGCTCTCGTTTGAAAATCTCTTCAATTCTTTTACGATACTTTTGACTAGTGTTTAGATTTAAGGTATTTATTTTTGCAATGAGCTCATCTTCAACAGTCGATTGAAAATAAGTTAACATACAAATATTCATACATTGTGCCTGATATGTATTCCATAAATAGCCGATCTCTGAAGCGGTTAAGTCAATTGCACTTGAATTCATTATCGTATCACCTCTATACATATTCTTGTTCACAAGGTTATTATTTCCTTATGTCCATTTAATATGTTGCCTGAGTATTATCATGGGACGCGCACAAAAATCACTACTTCTTAGTATCTTAATAAACAATGATCAAATAAATAGAAAAAGTAAGTGGTGTGTCAAATGGGCTATCTTTTGGTATTACTATCTGCCATTTGTTTTTCGATTACAAATATTATTTTGAAAAAAGGAATGGCACATTCCCGTGATAATGGGGTCTGGATTGTTACTTTTATTAATGTTGTCATTCTAGGAATGATTTTTGGCTTTTCTCTAATTCTTGTAGAAAAGGATATACCTATTCATTCAACCGGACTACTTTTATTTGCAATTTCTGGTGTTTTTATCAGTGTTTTTGGAAGAGGACTTTTATATTTAGGTATTCGTCAAATTGGTTCAGCAAAAGCTGTGGCAATTAAGAACTCTGCGCCAATTTTCACGCTCGTTTTTGCGTTCTTTGTTATTAAAGAGAAAGTGAGTTTCTGGCCAATGGTTGGAATAGCACTCATTTTCATAGGCTTATTTCTTTTAGGTGTTGAATATTTTCGAGAAGAAGCCAAAACCACCAACAAATATGGCTATTGGATTGCCTTATGTTCAGCACTTGGCTTCGGCTTAGGGCAAGGGATTTCTAAGCAAGCCACACTTTACCTAAATAGTCCCATATTGGGGGTGTTTGTGGCTACCTTAACTGCTTTTGTTGTTCTGTCTATCCTTGAAGCCTCTAAGGGGAACTTTGTTAAATTGGTAAAAACTTCTTTTTTGCAAATAAACAAATACTACCTTGGAGCAGGACTATTAACCAGTTTTGCTTTGCTCTTCTTTTATTCTTCACTTTCTTATATTCATGTCAGTTATGCAGTAGCGGTTCTAGCAGTTGACCCTGTGTTCACGGTTATTCTAGGCAAATATTATCTTAAGAAGGAAGAACGAATTACGGGGTTAATCTATGTTGTGGTCCTATTAATCTTCTTAGGAGCCGGACTGATCTCCTTATTTGGAACATAACGTAAATAACGTTAAAAAGAACTACTGTATTCTACAGTAGTTCTTACTCGTTAATTGTTAGATTAACTTGCAACTCCATGCCATTAACTTGGCTAATAAGCGATTTAAGTTCGGGTCAAGAAGAACTTCCTCTAAATGAGCAGGAGTAAGGCAAACCACTCGCCCCTCTCCAAATTCATGGTTCCAACCAGCGATTGATGTTCCGTCAACTGATACTGATCTTAGAAAAACATTTGTCTCTTCTTCCTGACAATGAACAAAGTAATGTTCATCAACAATCTCAAAATGGTCAAGATCACTTAAATAATCTTGTATAGGATCAACAACGTATTTTACACGCTGAAGTTCTTTAGGATGATATTTAAAGTAACCGCGAGTCATCAGTGAGTATTCCTCAAGATCTTGATAGGAGGACAACCCTGAATGCCACGAAATCCAACCACCACCAGATTCTACATAGTCGCATATTTTCCGCTCAACATAATTACTCATCCATGTATGAACTTTGGCATCTTGAGGGTTAAGCCTGTTTTCTTTAAATAGGATGACAGCATCTGGGTTCGTTTCTAGACCTTCAGTTAAATGATCTACATTGATATACTCGACGGAGATGTTATTCGCATATTCCTTTATTGTTTTTTCAAGAGATTTTAGAGCATGCTCTCCGGTATGGTAATAATCTCCCAAAATTGCTAAAAATCGTTTTGGCATGTTTTCCCCCACTTAAAAGTCCATTCGCTGTCCTTGATAATCGATATACACAGCTTCATTTGGAATTTCGAGTTTTTGTTCGACAATGTCATAAATACCAACAGCTGATTCGAGCGGTTCTAATTGTGCATTTGTCCCACCCATATCTGTTTTCATCCAACCTGGATGAATGGAAAAGACACGAATGTTATCTTCTTTTAGGTTGTGACGAAGTTTCTCAGAAAACATATTGAGAGCAGCCTTAGACAAACCGTATGAATAATCGCCACTATAGGCATTAGTTAAACTGCCAGCATTTGACGAGATATTCACAATTGCTTGCTTTTGTCCAAGCTTTACTAAAGGAAGAAAACACTTAACGACACGGATCGGCCCTAACGTGTTAATGTCAAAGGATTTCATGCAAGCGTGAATATCTAAATCCTCTATCGATTGATCTCTTTCCTCTAAGACCGCTGCATTGTTAATTAATACATCTAGAGTAGTTCCGTGTTCGGCTAAAGCTTTCGCAGCCGTTGCTACAGAGTCCTCATTTGTTACTTCCAATTGGATGAGATGTAAGCGATCTTCGTATACATCCTTTAATTCTTTTAACGGTTTCTGATCTAAAGACCTTACTCCGGCATATAGGGTATGACCTTTCTCTAAACCGAGCTTTACTAAAGTGTAACCAAGACCCCGATTTGCTCCTGTGACTAAAATGTTCATAGGTAACCTCCAATTTTTAATGTGCGGCTTGAACATACTCTACTACAGTTCAGTACAAGTAAAGAGTAGACTCCTATTAAGTCTACTCTTTACCAATTATTATTCATTAAATTTCAAAATCCACACCAATGCTATCTACTCTACCTACTTCTTTTATGTAAGCTGCAACCGCTTGGTGCTCAGCATTAGCTACATAAGCTTCTAATGCGGCTTGGTCTTCGAAACGAACCATTAGTACAACTTGGAATTCTTTGTTTCGCTCAGCAATGTTAAGACCTGCTTGAAGATCAATTATGCCTGTTAGGGTATTCTTTAATGCTTTAAAACGGTTAACAACCTCCTGCAATTGTTCAAGAGTTGTAGTTTCTGAAAATTTCACAAGTACTGTACGTTGAATCATTTGATGTCCTCATTTCTTTCTGCTTTTGTTTAGTGTATTCTAGTATGTTGTTTAAAAGCAATTTATTTGCTTGTAATACGGGGCTGCGATTGTGTTTAAAAACCTATGACTTCCTAACAAAAATTGTTTGACGTCCTTCTTGTTCATGTTCCTCATAAAAGAGAACTTGCCAATCGCCGAATTCAGAAAGTAACTCTTTAGATCGTAATTTAAACTGGTCAGACACAGTTTGCCTATCTTTTTGTGGAGACATATAAAAGGTTTCCATGAATAAGTAACCATCTTCCTTAATGGATGACTTCAGATAAGGGAAAATCGTTCGGTCAAGGTAATATGTAATCACTATTAGATCTAATGAATTCTCTTTTACATTCAGGTTATGCCAGTCTGATAAGTCACAGAGTTTTGCTTCAACAAAGAGCTGTTCTTTCTCAGCCTGTTCTTTCACATAGTTAATAGCTACGTCAGAGATATCGACAGCTTGAACTTGATAGCCTAACGTTGCAAGCCATAAACTATTAACACCTAGACCGCAGGCCAAATCAAGTGCAGTTCCTCCTTGAAGGTAGTTGCTCTGTGCAGTTAATCTTACATTTGGAGCTTTTTGCTCAAAATCATTTAAGCGATTTTTGTATTTACTATTCCATTTATTTCTTGGATCCAAGATAAGGCCCCCACTTCTGTTCGTTTAAATCAGATCGATCACACAGCGTTTTTCATTAGATTCTCTAACCGCATCAAGGACCTGTTGGACGCGATAACCTGCTTCAAACGTTGCAACATAAGGATTAGTTTGCTGATTAACGACCACATGATAAATTGCATCTAGTGATCGATAAAACGCATTGTAATAACGGCCTGAGATATCGCTCATCTGTTCAGGAATAACCAAGTCCTGAAGTAATTCTACCTCTTCTAATGGCTTATTGCCAATTCCGACAAGCACTTTGTTATCTGCGCTCATCACGAGACTACCTTCTGTTCCGAAGATTTCAAGTTGCCAGCTTTGGCTATGTCGGGTTGTGCTTGTAAGACCAAGGGAGAACGTTGTCCCGCCTACGAAAGAGCCAAAGGTTTGAAACGAATCATCAGCTGTCCGAATTTCTGTTTCTCCTAGTGCATCGACAAACTCAGGTATATGGGTCGCTAATTGGCCACTTACTGATCTTATTTGATCATCAACCCACCAGGTAAGCGAATCAAACATATGCGAACCAATTGCGCCCAGCATTCCACCCGCTTGATCTTTTTGACCCAGCCAGCCTCTTTTGCTACTGACTGCACGCTCGTAGCCAGGAAAACTAGTTGTATAGTTCACATGAAGCAGTTTTCCTAGTTGTCCGCTAGAGACAACTTCTTTTATTTTTTGTCTAGCTGGTAAAAAACGAAATTCAAAATTAATGAAACCTAACTTCTGCGCGTTATCTCTAGCTTGGATCATCTCCAATGCTTCATTGGTATTTGAAGCAAAAGGCTTTTCACATAGGACATGAAGCCCAAGGTTATATGCTTTAAGTACCATTTCATGATGTAACAATGGTGCTGAAGCGATCGAAACTAAGTCTAGATCTTCTTTTTCAAGCATCTCTTCCCAGTTTCCATAGATTTGGTTTATTCCAGTTTCCTCTTGCAGCTCTTTGACTCTCCCTCTCCCTACACTTGCTAAGGAAACCACTTCAAACCCTTGATGAGAGGCAAAGGTAGGTGCATGTACCTTTGCACCAAAGCCACCGCCAATAATGCCAACTCGAATTTTTTCTTTCATTAAAATTTCTCCTTTTTGACCTTATTTTTATGGTTTTATATTAACTTTAATGAATTTCATAATTCATTATTTCCGCTATTAAGTTCTATATGTTGCTTGATTAAGGAGATTATGAAATTCACTCATTTAAAAAACTATTCTCTAATTCATCGACTAATGAACCAACATAGGCTACCGCCTTTCGAATTGGCTCAGGGTTAGACATGTCTACACCTGCCATATTCATTAACTCAAGTGGACTTTTCGTACCTCCTGCTTTAAGCACTTCAATCCACCTCTTTGCCGCAGGTTGGCCTTCTTCCTGTATCATCTGTGCAACAGCAGTAGAGGCGGTTAAACCAGCGGCATACGTGTATGAATATAAACCCATATAGTAATGAGGTTGACGCATCCAAGTAAGGCGGGCACCTTCGTCAATTTCGACACTGTCACCCCAGAATTCACCTAATACCTCGCCTTTTAAATCAGAAAGTGTATTCGCGGTAATCGGCTTACCTGCTTCAGCATGGCGATAAACTCTTCTTTGCATTTCTGCTTCCAAAAGATGAGTGACAAAGTTGTGATAATAAGTTCCTAAGACTTGGACAATTACAGCCCGTTTCATCTGTTGATTTGTTGACTTACTCAAAATGGAGTGACTCAACAACATTTCGTTTAACGTTGAAGGTGCTTCAATAAAATACTTTGATGGTCTTGTATTATGAATGCGTTGATAACGATTTGCAAGATAAAAATGCCCCGCATGACCGAGCTCATGCGCAAGTGTGAAAGCAGAACGCATCTTGCCTGACCAAGTCATTAATATGTATGGGTGTACCCCGTAAGGACTCGAACAAAATGCCCCACTACGTTTTCCAATAGTGTCGGCATAATCAACCCATCGTTCATTTATTGCGGCATGCATTCCTTCCATATACTCTGGTCCCATGATTTCTAAAGCTTCGAGTACCATTTTCGACGCTTCCTCATACGTAACTGGAGGACTATCCTCTGTATCAATTGGTGCTTTTAAATCACATACCAACATTTTATCTAAGCCTAACACGCGTTTTTTTAAGTTTGCGAGTCGTCTCATATGAGGCGCTAATTCGGTTTGAATGATATCCAAAATATTTGTATGCATTTCAGTTGTTACTTGTTGGGGCTGTAAAAGCATATCTTCAACAGAGTTGTAGTTTCGTAGTCGTGAGATGACCACTTGTTTTTTCACTTCAGTAGCATAAGCTGCCGCAAACGTATTTTTATATTGAGTAAGTGTTTTAGTAAATGACTCATAAGCCTTTCTTCGCTCATTTGTGTTAGCAGTTTGCTCGTAGCGTGTTTCATATAAGGCAAAAGAAACCGGAAGTTCTTCTCCACTTTCATTCGTAATTGGTTCAAACTCCATGTCTGCTGTTTTACTTCTAGAGTAAATCATGAACGGGCTTTCTAACACTTCTCCTAATGAGGCTAGTACAGTTTCTGTTTCTGAATTCAGTTGATGTTTTCTTAAATCTTGCAACTCTTCTAAGCTTTTTCGATAGGTTTCAAGCTCTTCTTCCGCATTTAAATAGTCATCAATCGTTCCTTCAGGTAATGCTAATATTTCAGAATTAATAAAAGAAACAGATGCGTTAATTTCTGCAATAATCGCAGACATTTTACTTAAGTTCGCTTGAAAAAGTGGGTTTTTTCCGTCTTCTGATGAAAGAAGGTAAGCATATGTACTAACACGTACCATCTGCATTTGTAGGTTTTCATAGGCTTGTAGACAAGCGAGTAAATATTCTGCCCCCTCTGCGAAAAGGTCTTTATATTTCGTTACTGTTTCTACTTCTTTACTTAATTCAGATAAATCCTCTTCCCAAGCTTTTTGCGTTGAAAAAAGATCCGTCAAATCCCATGTTTGTTCAATTGGTACATCACTACGAGTATAGCGTTTTGACATTTCTTCATCTCCTCGTGCTAGATTATCTATGTATTTCGAAAACCGAAACTATTTTCATTATACCTAATCTTTAGGATCAATGAAAGCAATGTCTTATATTTAGGTAAACAACAAAGTGTTTCTAATTCGGAACTCACTTTGCGAACAAAACATAAATAAAAAATGGCTCTTTTTGAGCCATTCTAATCTTTCTGGTATTATCCCTTTATTTTTCCATCATACACTGATCGTGCTTCATAAAGTTCTTACTAGGTGCAGCACCAACTGTTCCATGATGGTCAACATACATTTCTTTGACTTGGGCAACCGTCATGTTTTCATGTTTAGCTAGTTTTTGTCCAAAATTGAATGTGCCATACGCATTTCCATTTTGGCTATCTTGTTCCATTGCCATGCCATTTCCTGCGCCAAATACAACTACTGCCGCTGTTACTCCTGCTATAACCATTGCTTTAACTTTCATTGCTATCAGCTCCTCTTCGTTTTCTACCTTAATAATAAGATTTAATATTGAAGAAACGATGTAGAGAATTTGACAAAAAAGAAACGTACTGAAGATTGTTCTGAAAAAATAAAAAGAAAGGTCTTTTGGTACGCGTCCGATTTCCTATATTAAAGTACCGCCCCCTGAGCACAATTAAATTACTAACCTTTTAGGACGTGAATTTCCTTTAACTTCTATTTAGTAAATATTGATGATTAACCTAATATAACCAACGTGTTTGTTCAGTGTTATGGGTTACATAATGGGCAACGAGAAGGATCTGCAGTTTTGTTTCCGTTTGGATACATCTTCTCTTCTTTGTATTCACATTTTTTACAGAAATAAATATGTGAAAGAATTAAATCAGTTGGGCAACTGCAATATTCACATTTTAATCCTTTATTTGCTTTTACTACCTCATAACCAGGCATTGAACAATTAGGACAAGTTGTTTTGATTTTATTCACAAGATCTAATGTAGCTAACTCAATATTTTTCATTCTTGTTGGGTTGTACATTGCTCTCATATCCGTTTCAATATAAAGGGACTTTGGTGATTTACGAAACAAGCTATTTATAGCTGTTTTTAACTGCTCGATATCGGTAATACCTTTGATTATTTCACTACTATTGGTCGTACTAGAAGTTGTTTTTAGAATGACTCCGTGATCAGGAAAGCCAATGGAATCTGCAAAACCATATGCCTCATCAAAACTTTCGATCATCGCTTGCTTATAATTGGTCTTACTATTGGCTATAAAACCAGTGATTTCAAGGTCAAGCGCTTTATCTACAAATAAAACTAACTCTCTATTGAATGGCAAAAAAGGAACCATGGGGTGCGGTCCGAAAGATCCTTCACTAGAAATCCCAATTTGTAATCCTGTCTGCGCCATGCCTTTTTCAATTTTTCTTCTAGCTGCATGAAGTTGATCGCCATCCCTCTCCACTTCATTTGTAAATGTTCCAAACGCATCAGTATTAAATTCATTAGGGATGATTATCTCAATTCCTAATTCTTTTTGAAGGATTGGGCTGATAGCCGTTTCTTTTTTATGCATCGTTGCAAGAAAGCCATGACGATTATGAAATAGTTCTTTAATGCTTTTATCGGTTTGCAAATCATTCTTTCCTTTCCTGCTTTGATTTATTTTAACGCTCTTTTCTAAAAAGATTGTTGCTATTAGCTTTTAGGTCGCAACCAAGCGAATGCTAAATTTGTCCCAAAAAGCTTATTTATTCTCAAAAGGCGACCTAAAAGCAACAAAGTTTACGAAAACAACCTATTTTAATAATCCGTTATAGAAAAATTAGATATATTACTACCTTATCATTTTTTACTAATCGTGTTAGAAAAAATTCAAATTATTCTCTTGAGGATACCTTTTATTGGGTGTGTTAGGTAATTATTTAATTTGTTGGATCAACTTTCAGTTATAAATACGGAAGGATCTTATAAAATGAACTAAAGCATTATACCTTTGCTAAGGGGGTTGATTAATTGCATGAAAACCTAGCTCTTTCTCAGATGCTATCCACTATTCAAAATGGTTTAGTAAAAACCAATGAGCCTAAAAAGATTATGATTATAGGGGCGGGAATGGCTGGTTTAGTTTCAGCCTTACTGTTAAAAGAGGCAGGTCACAATGTGGTTGTTTTAGATGCAAACCATAGAGTAGGTGGGCGTGTTTGTACGATTCGAGAGCCTTTTTCTCAGGGCCTTTATTTTGAAGCGGGGGCTGCACGTTTTCCAGATCATCACAAACTTCTTTGGGAATATATAAAAAAATTTAAACTAGCTACCTTCCCTTTTATAAACACGACCCCTGATGATTTATTTTATCTTAATGGTATAAGAACAAGAAGATGGCATTACAGAGAAAACCCAGATTTTTTACGTTATCAAGTAGCTGCCCATGAAAAAGGTAAATCAGCAAATGATTTTTTTGAGGAAGTTATTCGTTTAATTTCTCCTTTTGTTAAACGGTATGCACCGCTTGATTATGAGGGAATTAGTAAATCGGTTGATCACTACACACTTGATACTTTTCTTCAATTTAATCAGTCCCTTTCTGCTGGGGCAATTGACAAAGTGAAGTTAATCCTAGGTCTTCAAGGTCTATCTGAATACAGTATCTTTAGTATTGTTCAAATATTACTTCCTTGGTTTGAAGCAAATGTTAAATTCCACGGGATTGTGGGTGGTAATGGGCGACTTCCAGATAAATTTCATTTGAAGTTAAAAAATGAAATTTACCTAAATGAAAGGGTCACTGAAATCGAAGTTCGAGGTAAGGCAGTTTCAATTTTCACAACCAATACAACTACACTAAAAAAATCGATGTTTAAAGGCGATTTTGTAATTGTGGCAATCCCTTTTTCTGCATTACAATTAATTAAAATTACACCAATCGAAGTTTTTTCACGGGAGAAGTGGCAAGCCATCCGTAATCTTCGTTATCTTCCTGCGACTAGAATTGGAATCGAGTTTAAGAGTAGATTTTGGGAAGCACAAGGAATCTTTGGAGGGCAAACTGTGACTGACCTACCAAGCAGATTTAGCTATTATCCAAGCGAAGGCTTTGGTAGCCCTGGTCCTGCGATTGTTACTGGGAGTTACACATTAGGTGCTGATACACTACTATGGGATAGTCAATCAGAACAAGTTCGTCTAGCCAACCTACTCCGTGATTTAGCTACTATTCACGGACCGATTGTCTACGATCAATATGTATCGAATGCGGGGATCAGTTGGCAGCAGCATCCATACAATTGTGGCGGCGTAGCTATTTTCAAGGCTGGAGATATTGCTAATTTAGTACCATATCTAGCTACTCCAGAACATAGGATTTATTTTGCTGGGGAACACACATCCTCTTACCCAGGGTGGGTTGAAGGTGCAATTGAGTCAGGGGTTCGTGCAGCCGTTGAAATACACCAATTACGTGGAGTTAATTGACCCTTCTCAGTGATTCGGTTTAGAAATTTCTTTTATTAAGATACTTCTGCTTTTGCATAACTTGATAAGACTTTTCGATGATATCTGACAAAACGTCACCTTTATAAATTCTGCCTACTTTTGTATTTTGTTGGTAATACTCGACAATTTCATCTAGTTGTTTAATCGTTTCCTTACTAACCCTAACATTAAGCTGGTTTCTACTTTCGTCGTTCATCGATATTGCCTCCTGGCTTTTGATTAAATGATATTAGTAAGATAGCAGTTGCTAGCAACTAGCTATCAGAACGTTTATGAACTTATTTTGCTCTTTGTATCTATCATAAATCTGACTAAAAGGGTTGTAAAGAGTAACTCTAATTAAATTTCTAACAGATAACCAGTCACGTGACCTGAATTTACAATTATTAGGAAATGGTGGCAGGTAGAACCAGTCTACGTGCCATAACTTACAATGTAACCTCTGCGAAAGCACAATAGGGAAAGTGCGTGTAAATTGGATTGAAGCTAGTCTATTACCGTATAAAATATATCACTAGACAACAATCCAATATTGAATCCAAAACAAAGTGCGATGCTCTTGATTTGGCATCGCACTCCTAGTTCTACGTCGTTATCGTAAAATCTTTCATCATTAGATCTTTAACTTCAGGATTATGGGATGCTAATTGCTCAAAATTTATGATAAATCTCGCTGCCAGCTCATCTGCTTGTTCATCGTAGGCTCTCGTGTTCTCCCAGGTGTTTCGAGGGTTTAAAATCTCCCTCGGTACTCCTGGGCAAAATTGTGGTACTAATAGACCGAAAAATGGATCTGGTTCAAAAGCGAATTTTTCTAGTTCACCAGTAATTGCAGCTGTGATCATTGTTCGCGTATATTCTAAATTCATCCGTTTGCCAACTCCATATGGTCCACCGCTCCAGCCTGTATTTACAAGATATACATTAGCTTGGTGTTCCTCAATTTTCTTGCCAAGTAGTTCGGCGTATACGCTTGGTCGTAAAGGTAGAAATGGAGCACCGAAACAGGTTGAAAAAGTGGCTACTGGTTTGGTCACTCCTCGCTCTGTACCGGCAAGTTTGCTTGTATATCCTGATAGAAAATGGTACATTGCCTGCTCTTTCGTAAGTCTAGAAATTGGCGGGAGTACTCCAAAAGCATCAGCTGTCAAAAAGATAATGACTCTCGGATGACCCGCCACTCCTGGTATGATCGCATTTTCTATATGTTCAATCGGATAAGCAGTTCGAGTATTTTCTGTCAAACTATTATCATCGTAATCAGGTTCTCTAGTAATCTCACTCACAACAGCATTTTCAAGGACTGCCCCAAAACGAATGCTATGAAAAATTTGCGGTTCACTCTCTGCATTCAAGTGGATACATTTCGCATAGCAACCGCCTTCCATATTAAAAATACCTGCATCACACCAGCCGTGTTCGTCATCTCCAATTAAAAATCGGTTCGGATCAGCGGATAAAGTCGTTTTTCCTGTTCCAGACAGGCCGAAAAACAGTGCTACATCTTTGTCTTTTCCTATATTGGCTGAGCAATGCATGGGAAGTACATTTTTCTCGGGCAAAAGAGTATTCATTACACTAAATATTGATTTTTTCATTTCCCCTGCATATTCTGTACCACCTATTAGAACAATTTGTTTTTCGTAGTTAATAATGATAAAAGTTTCGGATTTTGTTCCATGTAGGTCTGGAGAAGCTTTAAAACCAGGTGCGGATACGATCGTAAATTGAGCTTTATGAGGTGTTAAATCTTCTGGGGTTGGTCGGATAAAAAGTTGATGAGCAAATAAATTGTGCCAAGCAAATTCATTGATAACAGAAATCGGTAATCTAAATAATTCATCTGCACCTGCAAAGCCATCAAACACAAACAATTCTTTCTCACTTAAATAATGCAGAACATCTTGATAAAGGATCACAAACTTTTCCTGATCAAAAGGCTGGTTCACATTTCCCCAAGCAATACTCTCAGCAACGGAAGGATCATATACAATGTATTTATCATTAGGTGAGCGTCCTGTATACTTGCCTGTAGTAACGAGTAGCGCCCCAGTGTTTGTTAATCTTCCTTCCTTACGCTTAATGGCTATCTCCACAAGCTCAGGCACAGACAAATTGTGATAGACTTTCGTGCTGTTTAATACTTCTTCAAGAGAGATACCACTATTTTTTTTCATGAAATCCACCTCTTTCTTTATTTAGTTACCAATAACGATATGCACTACATATATCGTTACTTTAAATTATATTTGAAAAATCTTCCAATGTGAAGTGTTTCACATTATTTTATTTCCAATAAATGAGATTTTTGTTAAAAATACGATCTTTAGTACAGATCGATTTCTCAAGTATCTAACGTCATCTGATTTTTCTAATCTCTCTTTTCTAAAGGCTATTTTCGCATAGATTGTGGTTTTTCAATTACTCAATATAAGGCATTACTGCTTACGATGAGCTACCTGTCCGTATCACGTTAGGTTAAGGACTTTATAGTTGCTTCCGATTAGTTATCTGACCGTATCATGTTTGGTTACGGACCGTTTTTACTGCTTCCGATCCAGTCCGTATCACTCGTCGTTACACTAAGTTTTGGGGCATCTTTTCTAACTTGCTATTCTGCTAAGTAAGTCAAGTCATCTGATACAACCATTTAAACAATAAATAGCAACAAAGTTTTCGAAAACATCCTTTCTAACTTTTGGGTCATTTTTTATAAAAGTTTTCTATAAAAAATAACAGTGGAGCATTTGTAATTTTATGAGATAATAGTTAAAGTTGGTCCTTAAAGCCAATATTCAGTGATTAATGAAAACGACTGATAGAGTAATATTTTTTCCCTAAACGCAACAAGGACAAGCTATGTATTTACATTGAGGTATAAAGCAAGATTGATTTAAACAAATCGCTCTGACTTAAAGGGTTAAATTTAATTAAAATTTGGCTGGTGAATTATGTTAAATAAACAACTAAGAAAACTAAAATATCTTTGTATAAGATTATTACGAATAAAAGACAAAACACATAGTATCGCTAGTGGATTTACGATGGGATTTCTTATGAACTTCATTCCTTCATTTGGATTTGGACCGTTTCTCTCAACGGTAGGACCAAAACTAGTAAAAGGCAATTCAATAGCCGGCTTTATAGGTGGTGTCCTGTTTATATGGTCGTTCCCTATCTTATTTTATATGAATGTGATAGTCGGAGAAGCAATTCTACCAATTAGTATAGATACGAAAATTGAAATTATTATCGAAGAGTTAGAAGATGGAATTGAAAAACCGGAGCAAGTATTAAGTGCGAGCTTGAAAATTGGCAAGGCTTTTTTAGTTGGAATGTTCGTTAATATGTTCTTTTTTGGAACTATCGCTTATTTGGTCAGTTATTATATTATTAAGAAATATCAACGCGATGTACTTAAGTTCGTTCATAAAAACTGGAACTTGTTGAAAGAATGATTGCCCAAAGTAGAAACAGCCTCCTCACATTGAGGAAGCTGTTTTTTTGACTAGTGAACGCTTTACTGTGTTATTTCAACTTTATAGCAACCTTCCTCTAAGACAAATTCTCAACTTCGACTTTTTCAATGCCATCTAGTGATTTTAACTGATAAAATACATCTGTTGTATAAACTTTTTTATGGGTCATTACGATGAATGTTAGTAAATATTGTGTGGTTTCTTCTTTTACTTTCACACTACTAATTTTATAATCAAAGGCTTTGATCTGTTTAATAATATCGGTCAATTGGATGTCTTTTCGAATGTATGCTCTTACTTTGATTTCCTTCTCTCTTAACCCTTTAGGGCCAACTTTTCCAATGATAAAGGGTAAGATTTGAACAGCAAGGATTAGTAGGATTAATGTTATGATCGATTCTTTATAAAATCCTGCCCCGACAGCAATTCCAATTGCTCCACATACCCATAACATAACTGCAGTTGTTATTCCCGAAATGACATCATTTTTTCTAACAAGGATAACTCCCCCACCGATAAAACCGATTCCCGAAATTACTTGTGCAGCTAAACGTAATGGATCCATGGGTTTAGTATATGCTTCACTATAGAGTTCAGCTGAGTAGATAGATACGATTGTTAATAAGCAACTACCAACTGTCAAAATCATCGCTGTTTTGAGACCTGCTGGTTTATGCTTTAGAGAACGTTCTAGACCAATAATAATTCCAATAATCGCTGCAATGGCTAATTTTAGAATGTTTTCGTCGTAAAAAAACTCAACAATGACCATGAAAAAAGAATTAAATAATAGCAAAAGAAAAACACTCCTAATTAAGATGAATTTGTTTATACTGTATCTCAAAGGTTTCTTCGTAAACATTGAAAAACATATTTTCTTATAGATAATGTTACCAAAAGATCCATTACTCTAGTTTAATGTAATAAATTGTTATTTTAAGTTTACAACAATGTGTAAACTACTACAATCTTCTCTACAATGTCCTAACTAAAAAATCCAAATGTTTGATTTGGATCGATTGTGTTGCAATTATCACTAAAATTTGGTATCGTTGAACAAAGTTCATATTTCTTAACTTCAATTTTAATTGAAGTGATAGAGGCGCATTGACCATTAGTACAAATTTTGAGGAGAATGAGCTCCGTTGAAGGTTTGGAAAGGGGGATTTGCCGAAGTAACTTGTCACTCATGAACATGTTACTGGGCCTGTGATTGAATAAATCCAGGACTGTCGTATAGTTTTAGGACTATATGGAGGGCTATCTTACGCTGGAATAACCGTGGTTTACACTTTCTAGCAACAACGATTCCTTCGTTGTTGCTTTTTTTATTTTCACGGTTGGATCATGTGATTTAGCTCTATTCAAGAACTTACGTCGTCGTGTATGGGTACTTGAACTTTCCTAACGATGAACAAAACTTACTGAATAGAGGTGTTTTCCATGAATTTTGGACAAATGTTAACGGCAATGGTAACGCCATTTGACCACGAAGAAAAAATTGATTTTGAGGCAACGAAAACATTAATTAACTATTTAATTGACCATGGTACTGATGGTATCGTAGTTGCAGGAACTACTGGTGAATCCCCCACCCTTTCCACAAGCGAAAAAGCAGAACTATTTAAGTTTGTTGTTGAAGTTGTTGCGGGGCGTGCTTCAGTTATTGCAGGTACAGGAACTAATAGTACGGCGGCATCTATCGAGCTAACTAAAATTGCTACTCAAGCTGGCGTTAATGGCATTATGTTAGTGGCACCGTATTATAACAAACCGAATCAAGAGGGACTCTACTTACATTTTAAAACAATTGCAGAATCGACTCAGTTACCTGTAATGCTGTACAACATTCCTGGTCGAAGTGCTGTAATATCGAAGTGGAAACAGTCGTTCGTCTTGCTCAAATTCACAACATTGTTTGTATAAAAGAAGCGAGTGGCGATTTAGATGCAATAGCGAATATTATTCAAAATACTCCAGATGATTTCTTGGTGTATAGTGGTGATGATGGTCTTACTCTACCAGTTTTAGCTATTGGAGGTCATGGCGTCGTATCGGTAGCCTCACATATCATTGGTCGTGAAATGAAACAAATGGTTGAAGCTTTCAAGAATGGTGACTCTAAAACGGCGGCTTCTATGCACCGTGAGTTATTACCAATTATGAAGTCTATGTTTATTGCTCCTAATCCGACACCTGTAAAGGCTGCGCTCGAAATGGTAGGACAAAATGTTGGTTCAGTTCGTCTACCTTTAATTCCACTTACAGAAACTGAAAAAGAAACTGTTTATGCAGCGATAAAAACGAAATTAGTTTCTCCAGTCATTTAATAATGCTTTCTCGTTAAAAAAACCTCCAGTAATTGGAGGTTTTTTCTTATTTACTCTTCTATTGGACTAAATTCATGTGCCCAAACTCTCATATTAGGTAGCCAAGGCATCCCCTTATGCATAGATAATATTGAATTTTTATATTCTTCAAGTGTGTTGTAACCTTCGTCTTTTGCCATTTCATCTGTTAAATCTCCAAGTGTTTGACGGTATACATTAAGCACTTTAAATGACTTTCCGTTTAAAACCATAATTTCACCAGGGTCTGCGTATCTACCATTTCTTCTGACAGCAGTTTTTTGCCGTTTAGTATTTTTTCAATATCAGCAGCGCCAGTTACTAATCTGTCAATTTCACATGTTTTTGGTGGTAATTTTTCTGTTTCTTCCATTCGGCATGCCTCACTTTACAAAATTTATCATAGGCTCTTTTTCATGAAGACTATTTTCGCCTAAATTGTTGTTTTTCTATTATGTAGTATAGCCATTGCATCAAGTTTGGTGGGCATTTTTTCTAACTTATTATAAGGATAAGTTAGAAAAGTGATCTGATGCAACACATAGTGTTTGTTACTCAACAAAGAGCCTTCATGAAAAAGCTATGTTTTCCGTTGTTCTTGCTTGGGTATATCATATTAATTATACCATTAATATGATGAAAACGTTAGAAAAAAGGCAGATTTGAACTTCTGCCTTTTTGAGTTGAGTTATTAGAAACATTGGAATGACGAGATTCTGCGTAAATCAATCCCGAAGTAAACCCACATCCAACCATTCCAGCGATAGCCAGAAACTGACCTTCTTCCTACAAAGGTTGGATAAAACCAAAATTGTTGACGATTAGTTAACCATACATAAGTGTATCTGAATAAGCAACCGCGAATCGCTCCTGGATCAACGGCGAAAGTACCTACTTGTTGAGTTTGTGTAGGTGTAAAAGCAGGCGGTGGCGACGTTGGTGGTCCTGCTTGTTGCCCCTGCCCTGGTGGTTGAAATGGTGGTCCCGGAGGTCCTGGTGGTGGTCCTGGAGGCCCCGGTGGTCTAGGTGGTCCTGGTGGTCCAAATTGCCCTCCCGGAAAAGGAAACCCTGGTCCAAAAAATCTTTCATCATACTGGGAGTAAGGTGAAAAATCAAACCCTCCCTCTTCATAAGGAGTATAGCCGTAAAACTGATATTCATTGTAATCTGGGTACATATAATGCACTCCTTTTCTTCTAGGTTTACATCATCATATGCACCTAGTACCGGGCAAACATCTTGTACGGCAGAAAAGGGCTTTTGACTAATTACTAAACTTGGTGCTTGCCTTGTTTGTAAAAATTACGATGAAGCATTTAAATTTCTTTACTTCATACTTCTTTTAATCATTCCTTCGATAATAAAGGAAGCAACATCAGTCGCAACAGTACCTGCTCCGAATCCGGCATCATATCCAAGCTCTAATGCTGTTTCGTGATTAATTCTTGGTCCGCCACAAATTAGTATGATCTTTTTTCTAATACCTGCTCCTTCTAATAGCTCAACAAGTTCAGTAAGGTTTTTTAAATGTACTCCTTTTTGTGTAACAACTTGTGATACTAATACAGCATCGGCCTTTAGTTCAATAATCTTTTGCACTAAGTCTTCATTTTTCACTTGTGAACCAAGGTTGTAGGCGTCAATCATTGGATAACGCTCTAAGCCGTACTCGCCATTAAAGCCCTTCATATTCATAATTGCATCAATTCCTACTGTATGCGCATCAGTACCTGTGCAGGCTCCAATAATAGTGATTTTGCGTTTAAACTCATTTTTTATTTTTTCATTAATTTGATAAAAATCCATCCGCTTGGTTTCAAGCTTTGGTACTCTTATAGTTGTAAAATCGATACTATGAATGAGTTTCCCATAAATGATGAAGAAGGTATAGTTTATTCCTAAATCCTTCATATGGTATATCTGAATTTCTTCTAAACCCATTTTCTTTGCTAGCTGGATGCAAGCTTCCCTTGCCTCTTCGCCATAAGGAATTGGCAACGTAAAGCTTAGCTGGATAGCACCATCTCCTAACGTGTCTCCATATGGCTTCACTTGACTTAAATCATTTTCCATTTCAATTCCGCTCCAATCCTAGCTGATCTTTTAGCAGAATGTCAAAGGGATTGAAATAGTCTTCTCTTTTGACAAATACTCCATCTAACCCCTTTCCTCCTACAAACGATCGCTTAACATCTGCGAACCTGCCCTGCTCTATTGCTCTAAATAACCCAAGTTGTTCAATTTCCTCAAGTAATATTGCTGATTCCTCGAGTACTTCATTCGCTCTTCTTTCGATTTTGCCACCCTTAACAAATTCAATTTCCTTACTTAAATTCCTTACGTATTCATAATATATTTGGCATTTTCAATTGCTAGCTGCCGATCATGAATATAAGGGGTATGCATTGCTTCTGTCATCATTCCTAAAAGTTGAATCCCTTGATTCGTTAATGTGCCAACAAGATTAAACATCGTATTATGAATATGACCTTTAAAATATTGCCGGTCATATATTTTGTTGGTGGCATATATTTCAGTGGAGCGTCTGGAAATATTTGACGAGACATTTGTGCCTGAGCCAATTCTAGTAAAAATCCATCCTCTAAGTCGGGATTTATTTCATATGCATGACCTAACCCCATTTGTGTCACAGGTAATCCAGCCTTTAAAGCCAGTTGTTCATTGATGAATTGCGAGGCAAGAACAGTATGGGCTCCTTCAACAGCATCTGCCGTTGTCAAATAATTATCTTCCCCTGTATTTATTATGATCCCAGCATGACTAAGGATCCTTCTTGAAAAATCTTGATCAATTAACGTTCGTTGCATATTAATGTCTCTAAATAATATCCCATATAAAGCGTCATTTAACATGACATCAAGACGTTCTAATGCGCCCATCATTGCAATTTCTGGCATACAAAGTCCTGAACTATAGTTGCAGAGTCGAATGTATCGGTTAACTTCTTCTCCTGCTTCATCTAATGCTTTTCTCATTATCTTGAAATTTTCTTGCGTGGCATAGGTGCCACCAAAACCTTCCCTGGTTGCACCATAGGGAACATAGTCTAAAAGACTTTGTCCAGTTGTACGGATAACTGCTATAATGTCAGCACCTTGGTAAACAGCTGCTTTGGCTTGGATAATGTCTTCATAAATATCTCCTGTAGCGACAATCACGTATAAAAGAGGTTTTTTTCCTTCACCTAATCTTTTAATATACTCATCCCGCTCGGCTCTTTGTTTCTTAATCTTTTCTAGTCCGATATTTGCTAGCTTGAACCCTATTTCCTCTGCTTCTTGATCAGGTACGCTTTGGCATTCATTCCAATTTATTTGATCGTCATCTGCTCTTTCTGCTACCTCTTGTGGGTCCAGTCCGTAGTTGAGCATCGCTTTACAAACCCATTTCAATGCTCCTTCATTAAGAACACCTTTTTCTTGTAATTGATCTACTAAAATATTTGCAAAAGGTGCCTCGTCGATATTTACACCATCAATTCCTACTAATCTTAATAACGTACGTTCTATGGAAACGGTACTTCTTTTACTTACAAAATCAGAAATTTGATCAGAAATATTTCTAGCAGAATGTCTAGCTTTAATAATGAACTCTTCTTTCAACTGAATTTCGCCCATTTCCATCACTCCAGTTTTACTCTTTAAGATAAAGTCTTGCAGTATTTATTATTTCTCTTGGTAAGCCTAGTCGTTCTGCTGTCGAGAGACCTTCATAAATCATATTTCCTCTCTTTACTTTTGTTAATGTAAAATCTTTCATCTCAAATAAATCTACTTTGTCTTCTGCGATCATATTAGGAAAATGAGTAACAAAAATTGAAAATCCTCCTTCAACCTTCTTTAAGTACCTTAGAACAGCGATTGCAATGGCCTCACCTTCAATTGGGTTTGTACCTTTTCCTACTTCGTCAAGTAAATAAAAACTATACTGTTTATAAGATAAGTCATTTTTTAGTCGTAACATTTCAGCCCCAAAAGAACTCAACCCATTCTCGATATTTTGATAATCTCCGGTTATTAAGGTTAAGTTTGAAACGAAGGAAAATTGACACTTTTTTGCTGGTACATAAAACCCATATTGTGCCAGTGCTTGAACTAAGCCAATCGTCCTTAATACAATTGTCTTTCCACTCATATTTGCACCATATAATACTGTTGATCCTTTGTTAATAGTGATTGAAATAGGTTTCATTCCTTTTGTTTGCTGCGTCCAAACGTTATGAAGATACGGGTGCAACGCATCTTCCATCATAAACGAGCGTTCTTTTACATTTAACAAAGGTTTCTCCCCATCTATCTCTAAAGCCATTTGTGCTTTTTTTACTAATATTTCAAGTTTTGCCCAATGTAAATGAGCTTCTTCCCATAATTGAACAAACGGCGCCATTTGTTGCCATACTTCTTTTAACCGCTGTTTCTCTTCAAGTTCAATCTTAATCTCTAGTTTTTAATCTCCTCATCAATAATTCTTTCTTGCTTCGACGGAAGTAAATAATAGACGAATTCGTTTCCTTGTTCCCTTATAAAAGTAAAGTGTGGATCACTTGATATAGATGAAAGCAGGGAATTAGAAATAGATAGTAATACATAACCTTCATAATTTATTTTGATGTTAAGTTTCGTTTCGTAGTAAGAACGGTGAAGCTTCTCTGATTCCCTTTTCTCCCTTACCAGCCTACGTTTTTCTGCTCTTAGGTCTTTTAGGGATCGATGATCGATATCTTGCAATGCAAAATTAGGGTAAAAGTTTTTGTTGTTTGGATGTAATAGTTGTAACCATGTAACCCAGGGTTTTTGAACCGTTTTATACCAACTGGTAGTTTGCATTATTTTATCATCTATATCTAAAGTTAGTAGTTTTTGAGACAAAGTATAGCTAAACCACAAAAATTGTTTAATATGAAAAAAATCAAGTAAAGGGTCAACCTCATCCCAATTCAAAGAGAGTTTTTCTAATATGGAACGGATATCTTCGAATTGTTTAAATAATTGATCTAGGTCGGCCAATAGATTTTGATTTCGTTTCATATTTTCAATAATGAGGGACAGTTGATCGATTTCTTGCTGCCATATTTTTTCCTCGCCAAATAAAAAGGGTTTTAAATTTTTCCATATACTTTGAGAAATCCTGCTATTAGGTAAGTATCTATTTAAAAGCTCATCAAAATAGATTTGACTTTTCGTATCCTCTAAAAACCATGACATTTTGAATACTCCTTATACCTAGGCACTATTTAATCCCAGGATTTGTCTAGCTTCATTTGGTTTGGCTATATCTCTACCGAATTCTTTTGATAACCGCACAATTCTTTCTACCAAATCATTATTACTTGCCAAAACGCCCTTTGAAAAATAGATATTATCTTCTAAGCCTACGCGAACGTGGCCTCCTAATGGAATAGCTAACATTCCCATTGCAAGTTGATGACGCCCTACTGCTGCTACACTCCAACTTGCATCATTCGGAATATTCTCTATTAAATGTAGCAAGTTTTTTCCAGTTGCAGGAATGCCACCAGGAACACCCATGACGAAATCAAAATGAAGGTGTCCCCTTACTAAGTCTTCCTTCACTAGTTGCATTGCATTATTAATCATCCCGACATCAAAAATTTCAAATTCTGGTTTCACACCATTTTTCTGCATAAGCTGAGCAAAATATCTAATTGTTGTCTGTGAATTAACAAAGATTTCTGTTCCGAAGTTCACAGTCCCTGTTGTTAAAGTGGCCATCTCTGGTTTTAAGAATATTGGCTGAATTCTTTCTTCAGTTGTCATTCCTACTGCGCCACCTGTTGATACTTGAACGATTATATCTGTTCTCTCTCGTATTTTCTCAATTGCTTCTTGATAGATTTCTTTATTTTGTGTGGCATTTCCATCTTGGTCTCTCACATGTAAATGAACTATAGACGCTCCAGTTTGCCAGACCTTTTCTACGTCTTGTGCAATCTCCTCAGGAGTTATCGGTAAATAAGGAGTTTGCTCCTTACTTATCTCAGCACCAACAATTGCTGCTGTAATAATTAATTTCTCCATTATTTCGCCCCCTAGATATTCAGCGTATAAGCAAATAATCTACTATTCTTTATTGCTTTGCAAATGCTTTGGGACGACGCACGTACCACTTGCCTTAGTAACTAAAACAGGAGGATTAAGTACACGTGCCTTTGAAGGAACATTAACATCAACATTTCCTTCAATAACTTTATAAGCTTCAAAAGTCATTTTTCTAGATGTATTTCCGATACTTGTAATCACGCCTTTTGCCTCAATATAATCCCCTGCATACACAGGAGCTTTGAACTCAATTGAATCGTAAGCAACAAAAAGCCCCTCATCACCATCTAGCCTAATTAATAGTTCAGTTGCTACATCCCCAAATAGGGCCAGCATCCTTGCGCCATCAACCAAATCTCCTCCATAATGGGCATCTGCCTGACTCATTCTTAATCTAATTACTACTTCTTTACTCATTTCTTTTCCCCCTTAAGTTCATTTTTAAGTTCATCTCTCCAAATATCAAAAACTGGTATTGACTCATCCGTCAGATCCCTAAGAATTCCTTCTAGTTTTGCTTTCATTTGTTCTGCTGCAAATGAATAACCTTTAGGGGAGTAAGGATTATATGCAATTCCTTTGAGGTTAATTTTTTTCATAACATAAATCGCCCCCCCCTCTTTGTGTCCATCTTCTTACTGTAGAAGATGATACAAAGCTTTTTAATCCGTGCTGTAGTACGATATTCCAAGCTTTTTTATACTTAAGCAACCTCGTTAACATTTGCTCAGTTAAAATACCAGGTATAATCATCCAATCTATTTCATCAGAATAATGTTCATCAAATGTGTGAAGAAAAACAGACGGGTATTCAATCCATGTATTTTTTCTCTTTATGAGAATTATTTCGTTATTTTTCATTAAAGCATCATTTATTTCCTTATTTTCTATAGTAGGATAAAAAAACGGATACAGCCTTTCATAGACCAAACTCCAAAATGTTGCTTCTTGTTGACTTAAGCTTGCCCCAATAGTCAAATAGGTCTGATTTGTTAGATAAGGATTAGCACTAGACAAACGGTCATAAGCACCATCAATTAAAATTTCGTTAACGTGATAGCTTTTAAATGCTTTTATGACATCTAATAGGTTATCGACGATAGGAATGCCAATGATCTTTACACTTCCAGATGAAACGGCTTCAGCTACGTAAATTTTTCCTGCTGATGTTGATAAATGTAACCCTTCTAGTATTCTCCATTTGGCTGACCCTGACTTTAAGCCTTCATTTGTTGTTGCAACAATTGTTCCTTCTGGAATAAAAATTTCTGGTTTTTCATGTCCAGTCCATACATCTCGTTTTTCACCATCTACTCCAATGCTTGTTAGTCCAATTTTTTTCTGATGAATATTTGTATGGACATTTATTAGGTGATTTAACAGTGTTGTTTTGCCAGCATTTTTAGATAAACCTATGACACTAGTAGCCTTACACATATGTTTCCTTTCCCATTCTTTTTATCATTTTCAACCATATTTTTCTTCGAATAAGCTTCTTAACGGTTGGGATTCTCTAATTATGTTTAATGCAATATCAGCATGATCCTTTGTATAACCATTACCAATAATCATCTCTACATCTTTTCCTACTCCTTCAGCGCCTAGTGCTGCCTTTGTGAAGCTTGTGGCCATACTAAAAAAGTATATTTTCCCGCCATCTTTTGTGATAAGAATGGAAGTCATCTCAGTATTAGCAACATTTACACAATTAATTGTGATATGAGCAAGTGCTCCAGACGTTGCTGTTTCAACAATCTTTAACGTTTGGATTGGATCAGCTGCATCAGCTTGATAAATGTCATCGATTAGCTTAAGCTTTCTAATATTGTCCAAGCCTGTCTGACTATACTCTAAAGCAATGACCTTTCCTGTTGGTCCCACCTGCTTTTTGGCTTGATATAAAGCTAATAGACCTGATTTTCCACCTGCTCCTAGGACTACTACCGTTTGTCCTTCTTGAACCATTCTTTCCGTTTGTGCAGGTGCTCCAGCAACGTCAAGGACAGCTAAAGCTAAATTTCTTTCGAGATCATTTGGTAGTTTCGTATAAATTCCGCTAGCAAAAAGTATCGCTTTTCCCTTTATAAAAACTTGACCTGTTTCTTCGTTAATTTTCGTTATTTCTTCTATTCTTAACGGGGTTAAAGATAGTGACACTAATGTCGCGACTTTATCTCCTACTCGTAATCCTTGACCATTTGCAGGATGTTTCTCGCCAATTTTCTCTACTTTCCCAATTAGCATTCCACCTGAACCAGTCACAGGATTATGTAATTTTCCACGACTCTGAACAATCTCCAAAATTGTTTCCTTTAATTTTCTACTATCGCCTTTTGCTTCTCCCTTCATTTGATGAAATGAGGCTGAATCTATATTTAACACTTCTACGTCAATTAACAGTTCGTTATCGTAAAGCTTCATACAATTATCAATTTTCCATGCCGGCTGTGGCAAGCTATCCTTTGGTTCTATTGAACGGTGAATCCCGTAACGATGCCCTTTATTCATCAATTAAACCTCACTTTCTATTGAAATTATTTCCATTATTACTTGATGAAATTTAAACTTCATATAAGAGAGTGAGCCCCGTTGAAAGGACTCACTTAGTTCTTATAAAAGTAAGCACTTACACATTTTTTATATCAAAAATATTCTTATAGGGGGCACTCATTAACTCTTCATAGGTAATTTCGTTTCTGCCTTTAGGCAACTCTCTTGCGTACAAAGCCATGTCTATATCATGATTCATCTCATCTGTTAGATAAGATCCGCAATCAACGCATACTAGTGCAGGAATTTGTAAAATATGCACGGCATCTTTCCCGTCTGGCAAAATCCAATAGCAGTCTTTTGTTCCTTGGTCCACATTCATGTTACTGCACCACATGCACTGCATCTGCAATCCTCCTTACAACTAATATTATGAAGTCTCTAGGTTTTCTTTCCTTTTTTTCTCTTGTGACTTAATCAATTTTTCCTTCATTTGGTCACGTTTGTCGCGACGCTCTTTTAAAGTAGTGTGATTTTCAGATGCTTGATAAGCTTCCCGTTTTTCCTTTCTTCGTAAACCTTCTGGAACAAGGTTAAATTTTTCATCGTTTAATAAGGCGGATATCCCTACGGCTTTTTCTTCCTTATTACCATAAACTTCATTAAAATATGCGTCAGCTTTGCCCGGTACATAATTTTTCGGTTCCGGATAGGATGTTATGACACCTTCAAAGTTGCGTAAGACAACTTTGTCAGGGCTTTGAGAAATTAAATAGTTAGGTTGGAGAGCAATTTTTCCACCTCCACCAGGTGCATCAACAACGAATGCAGGGACTGCATAGCCCGAAGTATGCCCTCGTAACCCTTCAATGATCTCTAACCCTTTTGATACAGGGGCACGGAAATGACCAATTCCTTCTGATAAATCACATTGATAAATATAATAAGGGCGAACGCGTATACGTACTAAATCGTGCATCAATTTCTTCATAATTGCGACGCTATCGTTAATACCCGCAAGGATAACCGCTTGATTTCCGAGAGGAACTCCAGCCATAGATAACATGTCACAGGCTTTCTTTGCTTCCTCGGTAATCTCCAAGGAATGGTTGAAGTGAGTATTTAACCAAACAGGATGGTACTTTTTTAAGATGTTGCAAAGATTTTCAGTAATTCGTTGTGGAAAAACAACAGGTGCTCTTGTACCAATCCGAATAATTTCAACATGAGGGATCGCTCTTAGGTTTTTAAAATGTATTCTAAGATAGTGTCATTAATAAGTAAGCCATCACCACCAGAGATTAATACATCACGAACTTCTGGGGCATTACGAATGTATTCAATGGCTGCATCTAATTGTTTTTTGGGTACTCCCATTCCTACTTGGCCAGAAAACCGTCGTCGTGTACAGTAACGACAATACATGGAGCATTGGTTTGTAACTAAAAATAATACTCTGTCTGGATATCGATGGGTTAATCCCGGTACAGGGGAATCTTCATCTTCAAATAATGGGTCTTCAAGGTCGTATTTCGTTTTATGGATTTCTGCAGATAAAGGGACAGACTGCAGGCGAATTGGGCAACGAGGATCATCAGGATTCATTAATGATGCGTAGTATGGCGTAATATTTAAGGGAATAGTTTGAGTCGAAATTCTAACCCCTTCTTCTTCATCTGGTGTTAAATTGACGACCTTTTTCAAATCGTCTAATGTACGAATTGTATTGGTCAATTGCCACATCCAATCGTTCCATTTTTCCTCTGGAACGTCTTTCCATAAATCAATTTCTGTGTAATGCCGTCTAAATTTTTTCCCCTCGGTGTTCATAGTGTAGCCTCCTCGGCGCATTTTTTTTTAGATGGTATGCGAAAGTATCGAAAGATTGGCGATGAGCACTGGTTTTCGGATACTTACCTAGAGAAATGCAAAAACCATGCCAAAACAAAAAAGGCTAGATAGCAACATAAAAAATGGTAAAACGCAAAAAAATGGCAGCAATGATAATCATTTGCTGCCATTTTTTTTGCACTCTTATTATTTATCTTTTTTGAAGGTTGTTTTCGTAAACTTTATTGCTTTTAGGTCGTCTTTTGAGAATAAATAAGCTTTTTGGGACAAATTCATTTGTCCCGATGGCTTATTTATTCTCAAAAGCTTCACGCAAAGCGTGAAGAACCAAGCATTCGCTTGGTTACGACCCAAAAGCTATTAGCAACAATTTTTTAGAAAAGAGCATTCTTGAAAGACTGTCCCATTTACGTAAGCTGTCTTTTAATCTCATATTTATTTAATTTATATTGCAGTGCTTGCCGTTTTAATCCTAACGCTTTCGCAGTTTTACTAATGTTGCCTTCGTTTTCATTGAAAACTTGGATAATCATTTCTCTTTCAAATTCTTCCATGATGGTTGGGAGATTAATATTCCCTTGTTGAGGTTTAAATCTGGTTGGTTCCGTAACCGCTGTAGCTGATTGGTAAATATGAGCTGGTAAATGCCTTTTTTCAAGGGTATCATCGCCAATATCAATCACATTAAAAGCTGATTCAACGGCATGGCTTAATTCACGAATGTTCCCTGGCCAGTCGTACTGATGTAAAATATGTAGTGCTTCATCGCTGATTGAACGGACATTTGAGCTAAACTCATTGCTGAGCTTCTTCATAAAGTAGTTAACTAATAAAAGAATGTCAGATTTCCGCTCTTGAAGCGTTGGGAGTTGAATACGTACGACGTTTAAACGGTAATATAAATCAGTGCGCAAAATTTTTTGCTCCAAAGCTGTTAGAGGGTCGATATTCATCGCTGTAATTACTCGAACATTCATCTCTTTTTCAACGTCTCCACCAAGTCGACGAACTTTGCCGTCCTGAAGAACACGCAGTAATTTTGCTTGCAACTGTAGGTCTAGACTATTTAATTCATCTAAAAATAGTGTTCCCATGTGAGCTTGCTCAAAAATACCAGCCCGGTCAATAGCTCCAGTAAACGCTCCTTTAGTGGTTCCAAATAGTAAACCTTCCATTAATTCTTTCGGTACCGCAGCACAATTTAAAGCGATAAACGGTTCTTCTCGTCTGATACTAGCATTATGAATACTTTGTGCTACTAATTCTTTACCTGTACCAGTGGCTCCGCAAATCAACACTGGAGATAGTGACCTTGCTGCTTTTTTTGCAATTGTAATCGCTTTTTGGAAGTTTTCACTACTTCCTATTAAATCACTAAATTGAAAATCTGCTGAGCCTTTTGAGGTTCGTCTTTTCTTTTTCGTCTCAAATAGCTCTTTTCGTAGTTCAAGAGTTTGATCATACATTCGAACGATTCTCGTGATATCCTTTGCTGTTTCAACTGCTCCGATAATTTCAGTTCCTTCGTATAATGGATATGTACTATTAATCGTTGTAATCTGCTTCCCTTGCAAATTAACGTAGGTTTGCATAGCATCTACTGTTTCGATGCCTCTTTTAGTGCAGAGTTTAATGTACTAGTTTCCCCGGTTAATGAGGGATAAAGGTGGAAGATTGTTTTTCCAATTACCTTTTCACGCTCCATCCCATCAATATCAGCCATAGTTTGATTATAAAAAACGGTCATTCCGTTCTTGTCAACCACATGAACACCAACATGAACCATGTTTAGCACCCATTCATAATGTTTCGACCACTCCATCTTATCTTCCCTCCCTGCCCTTTTTTCGGCTAGGACACTCTAAAAATCTGGTTATCTATTATATATGAGTGCTTCACATAGTATTATACCGCTTCAGCCTTACCATTAGTAGAATTAGACTTTAACTTTCTTTCTACATAAAGAACAACAACTAAAAACGCTAAGCCACCGATAAAACGAAACGCAGATGAGATACTCATAGCAATATTCATTCCGTATAGCTCTAAAAATAAAACACCAAGTTGAGGAGCAATAAAACCAATACCTGCAATGACAACATTATAGCTGGCTAAATAAGACGTGCGTTCATTTTCAGGTGATACTTTTAATAACTGGTTAAATAGCAGCATCGATATTCCTGCCACAAAAATTCCTGACCATAAGTTCACGAGTGTTAGGTAGACGAGATTGGTAGATAGGATCGTTAATAATGGTAATGTTGACATACCAAGAGCTGCAACAAAGAGCATCACACTGTTACCTTTCTTGTCAGCATATCTTCCCCACCATTTATAGCTAGCAATCTGTGAAACTTGGTTTGCGACGGTAAATAAACTGATCCAAAAGGCTGTGGCATGCGCATCATTAATTTGGTAAATATTAAAAAGTGGCCAAGCCATTTGCCAACCAAAGTTAAATAATAGAGCACAAATTAAAAATAAAAATAGGGTTTGTGTTTAATCATTTTCATTAAGATGCTAAAATCAAATTTCTTCTCATTCCCTGTCTTTTTCGGAATAATTCGGCGATGCTCGATATGCTTCATTAGATAATAAACTTCGAGCACACCAAATAAAAAGCCTAGTGTAAAAAGATTTGATAAGGACCTGCAGCACTCACGTCAAACATATTTAAGATGACCCCAACCGAAAAGGTCGTTATCATCCCAACGATCGTTAAGATTCGATTTCGTTCACTAAAAAATTGCCCTCTTCGTTCATCCGGTATGAGATCACCAATAAAGGATTGCCAAGATAAAGTCGCTAATGCCGTCGGAAAATTCATTAAGGCAATTATTACAACTAAAATCCAGGCCTGATTAGTAAATTGAATAAATGGGATAAAAACTAGTAATAACAAGAAAAACCGGGCCATTAAAACGGTAATTGCGGTAAATTTCTTTTTTGCTTCTAATCGATTTATCCAAATTGCACCTGGAATCATCGCAAGGATACTCATTAATGAAGGTAAGGAACTAATCAATCCAACTTGTTGATTACTCGCTCCTAAACTTGGATTGCAAATAATGGAATAAAACCTGTAACTAAACTCATAGCTATGAGCGAAAATGCACCATTCCATATACTGTTACGTTCATTTGATTTAATTGTCTCTGGTAGGTAAAACATACCTCTTTCATCTTCCTTCTATGTTTAGTCACTCGAAATGTTATAGAAGGAGTTTACTCCTCTTTTTAGGAACTTTCAATCTTTTTTTTTACAGAGGTAAATTATAGGTGCAACACTAGAAAAGGCGGGGCATACGCTAAAAGAAAAACATTGAATGAGAGGTTTTAGATGTATTATTATCCGTATCGGTCTGTACCTGTGTTTTATCACACTTCCCCAATTCCATATTACCCTTATCCAAATCCTTATCAATTTGACCCCTATAAGCTAGATCTTCCCAAAATTACAGCACCAGTTCAACGCTGCCGAAAAAAGTGTTTATCATTAGGATATCGTCCTGGAACTTTTGAATGGCAATATTGTATGCATGGATGTTCGAGTTTACTAGGCTCTTTGTTGGATGATCCACAGTTTGTCGAGGATATGATGGAGTAGTAACTTTTAAGTAATCGGCCTTGTATGGTGCAGAATTTTATCATTTTAGCCAGAAGATCCCCACTTCAAATTTTAGTTAGAAAATTAAGTGGTGGGTAGTTCACACTAATTAGGAGATTTGGGCTTTTTCGTCTATGCGACCGATTTTTACAGTTATTGGTCACATAGATTTCTCCTATGTGGGAATAACAGTCGCTTAGCCCCTTATAAACATTAGCTTTTAGGTCGTAACCAAGCGAATGCTTGGTTCTTCACGCTTTGAGTGAAGCTTTTGAGAATAAATAAGCCATTGGGACAAATAAATTTGTCCCAAAAAGCTTATTTATTCTTAAAAGACGACCTAAAAAGCAACAAAGTTTACGAAAACAGCCTTTTTTAAACAGATATTTCCTACATTCCTATCCGCATCTTCACCATTATTCCGTGATCGCTTCTTCTTTTTCCTCTCCATTGGGGAATACTCGATAGTTATATACTTTTGAGTCCTCCTCGTTAAAGTAAATGATCGAGTACGAACTTACCTTATTTTCAGAATCCCAGCTAATAAATAATTGAACGTTTATTGTACCTAGCTTCAAGCCATCTAGATCGCCAAAATCATATTCATCATCAGGGGATTCGTACTCGGAATTTGTTCCAAGATCAAATCGCCAAAGTATGCTATCGTCATAAGAGCTTTTACTTTTGTATACTCACTCCCTAATAGACTTTCAATTTCTATTTCTGTTAAGCCGATATCCATTTTTTCCTTTATTCTAACGACGTCTAATATATCCTCTTGTGGGTCTTCTACTTTGGCCGTTTGGTCACTACAAGCTATCAAAGATCCAAGAAATAATAGTAATAAAGTTAGCATAATAATATTTTTCATGTTTTATCCTCCATTATTCAGTTTTAAGCGGTAAATCCCCACGAAAAGAATGACAATTCCTATTATGATTAATATTGGAAACATGATCATCATCAGAGCAATTGATGCAAATCCACTGCCTTCTCTCACTCCGTATAATGTTGAAAAAATCCAGGTAAGGAAAGGAGCAATTGCAAAAATCGTACATATTCCCCAAACAATGTATTTTCGATGTTTGTACATACCGAAACTTAAGATAAAACTTATACTAACTGACACTACTAAAACAGCAGATGCAACAAGTAAAGACATCTAACCCTCTCCTTTTCTTATTAATAATCGGGGAAATTACTTTTGAAACAAAAACATAAGTTCTGTCTTTTCGCCAACTTTTTCGAAGCCGCATTTTTTGTACATTTCCTTTGCCGTATCTGTTTGTTCAGTAATTAAGTATGCATAATCTATTCCTTCATTGAATGCCTTTGCTACTAAATGTTTAAGAACAGATGTTCCAAAGCCTTTTTTTTGGTAATCTTCGAGGATATTAAAGTCTTCTAACTTCACAATTTCATTAAATGGCATATATTCAATATTCCCTATCGGTATTCCTTCGCTATAACAAACAAATAGTTGAACTGCTTTCTCGAGATCGTTGTAAGCCAAAGCTTTCCTTATTATCCTCCGCTCAGCAAAGTCAAGTCCCATTCCATCCGTGTTTGCCTGGATATCTACACGTATGCCATCTTCTATTACCTTTTTTGTGTCTGCATTTAAAATTGAACAATTAGGATTGCCGCCGATATTTTCGTGATTCACTGTGTTAATCCACATGAAATCATATATACACACTTCAGGTTTTATCGATAATTTTTCTAACAGGTCTTCACTGATTGGATAAGGAGTCTCAATTCGAAAAAATCCTTTGTCTTTTGTTTCCTGATTTCTAAGCTCATTTTCAATGTATTCAACTAAGCCTTTAGCGGATTGATAAAAGACGTAATTGTGAGTGTACATGTCGGGTATAGCCTCATCAATAAATAATAGTGCATGATCAGTCTCGATTACTTTTGAGAAATTCTTTACATATTCGACTTCCATTTGCATTAGCTTATCCATTATGTTTTCCATGGTTTATCCTCAACTTTCTTGACAGTTATTTAGCCGTTTCAAGAATTTGTTTTCTTTCGATCTCAATTTGCTTTAATTCGATCTCACGTTTATTTTGTTGTTCTAAAAGCTGTCTGAGAAGTCGATCAACTGTAGCTTTTGTTGATTCAACTTGTTTGATTGAGTCAGTAATTTTTCCATGGACGACCCAGTCAACAATTAGACCATCGAAAAAGTAATCAGCAAATGTTAACATCCCGCTGAATTGAAGATCTATATGATCGTGATTGATCACGTCCTTTAATTCCTCCTGAAAAAGACGTAAACGTGTTTGCGCTTGATGTACATAATTTTTTGCATCATCGATATGGCCGTGTTTAATAGCTGTTGAAATCATTCCGCCACCAATCATATCCCAGGTTGACCAGTTTCTAGCTTTATCTAATGACGTTAATGCAGTTGAAAGAGCTAAAGACGTACTATTTCCAGCAACAATCGCTTCCTGATATTCTTTTAATGAAGCTTTTAAATCCGCTTGCTTATCGGACAACTCATATAGTTGGTCACTCCAAATAGATGCTTCATCGTGAATAAGCTTTTCTTTCTCGATTAAAAGTAGTTGATAGTCTCGATCTGCATGTCTAACAGATTCAAGTTGTGATGAGAGAACGGCAATTTCCTCCTCCACTTCCTTCATTGTTTCTAGTGCTTCTTCGTACTTTAATTCTGCTGCTAGTACCTCTTGTTGTTCCTTATCTAGTTTTTCTAGCTTTTTACCGATAATTGTATAAAAAATATTCGACAATGAGACTCTCTCTAATTTATCGACATCTTTCTTCTCTTTCATTAGTTGACTCTTTAAAGTCTCCGCCTTTCGCTTTTCTTCCTGTAGGTAATTCTTTGCCCTTGTCAGGTGTTCTTCGTACTTACGTTTTTTCCATTGTCTTTCTTTAATTTCCTCAAGGTCTTTATTTAAGTCAGTAAACATTATGATCACTCCCTATCTTATATTGAACGAACTAACAAATGTTTTCTTGTGTGATATTTCGTATTTGGATTGTGTCGATCATGTAGGTTTTCAACTCCTAAATTATTTGTACGATTATCCAATTATGAAGTTTCGTTTTTCTTCCAAACTTACTCCCGTTCATCTAGTAATAAAAGCATGATTTTGATATCTAAAAGTGAGTTCTACTCTATAATTGGTTTAAAACCATTCAAATGATTTAGTCAAATTTTCCACATGGATATCGTTTCCATCTCTATTAACCTATCTCTTTTCGAACCATTGAATATGGGTGAAACTTTAAATGAAATCTTTGCTTGTAAGTCTCATAATCATGCAATCTTCATACTCCCCGTTATGTAGTTCATGTTTCGGAAGTACTTTAACTTTTCTAAAACCACATTTTTCATAGCTTCTTATTGCTCTTGTGTTTTTTATTTGTGGGTCTATATATATGTCTGTAGCTTTTTTTTCTGTAAATAGATAGTGAATTAATTGTTTTAATGCCAGCGTTCCTAGACCTTTATTCCAAAATTTTGTTTCTCCAATAAAAATATCTAGACCGTACTCATGACCATTCTTGTTAGCTTCATAGTGCTCTATATCTGTAACTTGTAGCTGATAATATTGTAAGTAGCCGATCGGAGTATTCAGATATTCAATCATGCATGGAGTAACATAATGCTCGCCTCTTATCCGTGGTTGATATTTTTGGATAATCTTTTCAAGGGTAAAATTAGAATTTATTCCCTCATAGTAAGTTAGTACTTCTGAATTAGTCAGCCACTTGAATAATAAGGTGAAATCGTCATGATTATCTTTCATTCTACGAATTGCAATTTGATGCATTTCTATGAACATTTTATCCCCCAGTCTCATCCTCTTGTTTGGCGTTGTAAGGTGGTTCGATGTACCAAAAATGAGCCCTAAAACCATCCAATTTAAATGTTAACATAAAATTCCAAAAATAGAGAGTGAAACTGAACTATAAAAATTAGCAAACAAAAAACGCTTCAAATGAGCGTCTTTAAATTGTAAATGTGTTTAATTTTTTTCACTTCTATATTCTAAAATATCACCCGGTTGGCAGTCTAAGGCCTTACAGATAGCCTCTAAGGTCGACAATCGAAGGGCCTTCGCCTTTCCATTTTTGAGTATTGAAAAATTGGCCATCGTAATGCCAACTCTCTCCGATAGTTCTGTTACACTCATTTTTCTTTTTGCTAGCATCACATCAATATTAATGATTATAGCCACGGTATCACCTCAGACTGTTAAATCGTTTTCTAATTTTATCTTTAATGCACTTTTCAATAGTTCCTGAAGAATAGCAGCAAAGAGTGAAATGGTAAAAGCCGTAAAACGATGGCTATCCCTACAATGGCAATTCCCGGATGCAAAGCATTCTGTGAGATAAGTAGAATAAATCCTATCACGTACAAGAGTGTGATTGTTACTGCATAGTTTCTAATCTTATTTAACGTAGTAACTGCTAATTCTGAGAAGGCATTTTCTGTTTTTATATAACTTAAAAGCGTGAACTACCCGCCACTTAAATTCTAACGAATTTTGAAGTGGGGGCTTCTCGAATAATAGGTGCTTTTACTAGCCACCCAAATTGACCGAGCTATCCCCGTTGAACCAGCGGTTCGAAATTATAATCAACTAGGCTACTTTCGTTTCTGAAAGTAGTCTTTTTCCTTCGTTTTCAATATTTTTTGCAGCATTTTCGTCACGGTCAGATTCATGACCACAAGAACACTTATATATTCTTTCTGAAAGTGATAGTTGTTCTTTGACTTCGCCACATCTTGAACACGTCTTTGAAGAAGGGAACCATTTATCAATCTTGATAAATGCCTTCCCTCGGTCCTCAAATTTGTACTTTAAGAATGTAGTGAACATACCCCAACCGTTATCTAGCACGCTTTTCCCAAATTTTAGAGCCTTTGACATGCCCTTCATATTAAGGTCTTCAACAACAACGGCATCGTAATTATTAGCTAAAGCATAACTCTTTTTATGAAGAAAATCACGACGTTGATTGGCGGTTTTTTCTTGTAGTTTCGCTATTTTCTTCTTTTGTTTATACCAACGATTGGAGCCCTTTTTCCGGCGTGACAAAACACGCTGTTCTTTGGCTAATTTTTCGAGAGATTGACGATAGAAGCGAGGGTAATTGGCTCTCTCACCATCACTTGTCACGTACATATCAGTCATTGAAAAATCCAAACCAACAACGTTTTTCGGTTCGACTTTTTCGACAGTTTCTTCAAATTCAGTCAGAACTGATGCATAGACCTTTCCAGAACCAGTCATCAAAATTGTTACAGATTTTAATTGGTGTGTTACTGGTATTTCTCTGTGTTGTTTAAGTTTGACCCATTTCATTTTAGGTAACTTGATATGACCATCCAAAATTTCAATATTCCCGTTCACAACATTAGTTGTATACGTTTGTTTATGTTTTTTGCTTTTGAATTTTGGAAACTTTGCATTTTTTTGAAGAAAGATTTATAGGCTTTGTCTAAGTTCATTTGAGCGTTTGCCAAAGAAAGGCTATCCACTTCTTTCAAAAATGGATATTCCTTTTTGTATTTAGCTGGCGTAGGATGTTTATGCTTCAATAATTCATCCTTCTTCTCTTTGAACTGTTCGTAGGTTTCGATTCTATCATTCAGCATTTTGTTGTACACAAAACGTACGCAACCAAAGGTTTTCTTCAATAGAGCCAACTGCTCTTCTGTTGGAAATAATCGAAATTTGAATGCTTTGTTCTTTTTAGCCATATCAAGCCACCTCCAAACGTATGTTCTAAGGTTTATTTTATCAAAACTATGTCTAGTTGTCTTTGTTTTTGCTTTTTCTTTTCCAAAACAAATAAAAAAAAAGAGCCATTCATCTCCCACCTACCGCTAACGCGATTGAGGAAGGAGAATTCTGGCTATAAGTTGTTAAAAAATGCATTGTTTGTTTTAATGACAAAAAAGATTTCCAGTCGATAAAAATTACCGAAATCGTCAATCTAGCCGATTGTAATCGAGGAACATTTTATGCTCATTATGAGACAAAAGAGGAACTAGTAACTGAAATGGTAGATGAGATGATCGCAGGGTTAGTAAATGCTTTTCAAACTCCTTATAAAAATGTGAACTACATTGATCTACATTCACTCTCCCCATCGACAATAGCTATATTTGACTACATACTAGAGAATGCCGAGTTCTATAAACTAATGCTAAACTCCAATATTTTACCAGGCTTTCAAGAAAAAATATTGGAGACAATCATAAGTTTATTAAAAACTGATATGGTATTTCAACAAAATCAAGAGTGTCTAAACGTTAAGATTGAACATTTTATTACCTACCGAGCTTACGGGATTTTTGGTTTAATTTTAGAGTGGGTGAAAAGCGATTTTGAAGAATCTCCTATCATGATGGCCGAACAGCTAATTCAAATATTTAACTTTCATACGCCAGTTGTATTAATCAATAAATAACACCACAATTGTTTTGGAGCGTAACCAAGGATTTCGCTACGCTCCAAAAAGGAAATTTTTAGGGTGAACCTAGTATAATTAATCACTGGCACCTATCGTTTTCTAATACAACCACTTAACTGGTTATTTATCAATGATTAGATAGCGATTGACCTTACCAGATTTTCTTGAGAGTTATAAGAAGCAGCGTGGATATCAATTCTAACGGTAAAAGTTGTGCCTACCCCACGTTCACTAGTAACCTGTATTGTTCCCCCCATATCCTCAATTAGCATGTAACACATCGGTAGACCTAGTCCTGTCCCAGAAGACTTTGTAGTAAAATAAAGCTTTCCAAGTTTTGACAGTGTATTCTGATCCATTCCAAACCCTGTATCAGTAAAGATAATCTCAACTATATTTTCTTCTTTATAGTAAATAGTTTTGATGGATAGTAATCCTCCATCAGGCATTGCTTCAAAAGCATTTTTGATTAAATTAATAAATACCTGCTTTAATTTACTTCCATAAGCAAAAAAAGGAGGAATGGTTGTATCTCGGTAATTTTGGATCGTTACTTTATTAAACGAATTTTGCCCGTCGTATAATAATATTATATCGTCTAAAATTTTATTAACATTTGTAAGTTCGTACTGATTATCTCCATTTGGTTTCGCCATATTCATCAAATCAGTGACGATCCCATTGATACGATCTATTTCATGAAGAATAATTTTATAGTATTTGTTCTCTGAAAAGATCTGGTCTTGGTTAGTATCTAATAATTGAATAAAACCTCGTATAGTAGTTAATGGGTTGCGAATTTCATGAGCAAAGCTCGCTGATAGCTCACCAATAACTTTAAGTTTTTCTGAACGTGCTATTTCATTTTCCATAATTTTTATTTCTGTTAGATCCTTAAGAACAATTAAAACCTCTGATCCCTCTTTTGAAGCAATATTAGGTAGTTCTCGTAAATTTACACAAAGTAGCTTGTCTTATCGTCAATTGAATATTGAAATTCATTATAAAGATCTATTGGTCCTTCAATCATGCTCTTAATCAAATTTGATTGATCAAAAAAGCATTGATCGTTGGATATCGTTCCATTACTTCGAAGATATCTTTGTGTATGATATTTTCCTTACTAACTCCAAAAATGGCTTCACACGTTTTATTAAAAGTTGTAATTACCATTGTTTGTTTATTGATTGCGATTATCCCATTATCAGTGGTTTCTAGAATTAACGTAGATTTTTTATGTTCTTCTTCACGATCTTGGACTTTTTTAATCATATAATTGAATTTCTCACTTAATTTATTAATCTCTCTGTAGGAATTTACTTCAATGTGCTTAAGCTTGTTTCCGACTGCCACATCAGATGTAGCAGAGATTAATTTTTCTATCGGAACGATGATATAACTCGAAAGCTTAACAATAGCAAATGTTGTAATAATCAACGAAATTCCAAAAATAAAAAAATACTGATAGAGAAGACTTTTTAGTGGTGAAAAAAACTCTGTCTCGGAAACCGACACTCCTAAATACCAATTATGGTCAAATGAGGTGCTTGTATTTATCTTTGAAAATGCACTTACTTCCTGATCATCTTCGTTAAAACATAGTCGTTTCTCTTTTACCATTTCATTAACATGTTGTATTTCAATGCTTTTCCTTACCAAATAATTCTCAAGGAAGTTACTATTATTTTCAGGGTGGGCAATGATTGCTCCTTCTTCGTTAAAAAGAAAAGCATAACTATTAATCCCAACCCTACTCTGCAAATTTGAATGTTCGAAAATTCTACGCCATAGTTCTTCAATTTGAAAGGCTGGACTAATTATACCAATGATATTCTCGTCTTCATCTGTTACTACTGCTGCCATGACTAAGATCGGTTTATTTAAAACAGGCGTATGATAGACATCAGAAAAATAGACACCACGTTCTTTGGTTTTAAGAAACCATCCCCTTTCACTAAAATCATTACCGACTACTACGCCATCTAGCATGTCTACGGTAACGATACCATCTACGTTTACAAAGATAACGTCATTAAAATAAGGGAAATGTTTGGTAAATTGAGTAAATTCATTTTTAATATCCTCTGCACTTGAATTTGGATCTTTAATAATTGGATTTTCCGCTAAATATCGTACTTCGTTTGTTAAATCACGGATTAAATCGTCTACATTAATGCTAAACCATCAGAAAACATAAAAAAAGATTTTTCAAGTTGCTTTGTCATAACTTCTTTTTGCGACTGATAGGAAATAAAACCAATTAAAAAAGTGATGAAAATGTTGTCAATAAAAAGAGAAATAATAATTTCGAGCGAAGAGTTTTAAACATTTTATCTACCTACTCACTATGAAAATATAAGACTTTTAAAACTTATCATAGGATTAGGAAGAATTTTTGTCGCAATTTGGCGTCCAATGGATAGTTCACGAAATCGTCAATGTTTTTTTACATATTATAGAAAATTTGGTTTATGGTGGTCGTTTGGTAGATCCAGAAAGAAGCGATCTAAAAAAAGAAGATTAGCACGCCATAGCGAACTAACCTTTCTTAGAAAAATATTAATTATATTTTTTAAATGCTAATGTAGCATTATGTCCACCAAACCCTAAGGAATTGGACAATACGACGTTGACATCGGCTTGTCTTGCTTGGTTTGGAACATAATCTAAATCTAACTCTTCGTCAGGTGTGTGATACCCAATAGTAGCAGGAATTACCCCTTCTTTGATGGCTAGCAATGAAAAAATGGCTTCAATAGCACCGGCTGCTCCTAATAAATGTCCTGTCATTGACTTGGTTGAGCTAACGGCTAATTTATAGGCATGATCACCAAACACTTCTTTAATCGCTTTGGTTTCATATAAATCATTGTAATGAGTACTAGTACCATGAGCATTGATGTAATCGACTTCTTTGGCGTAATACCAGCATCTTGCATAGCTAGTTTCATAGCTCTTTGCCCGCCTTCGCCGTTTGGTGCAGGAGTTGTAATATGATAAGCATCACCTGTTGCTCCGTAGCCTACTAATTCTCCATAAATCTTAGCGCCACGAGCCAACGCGTGTTCTAATTCCTCTAAAATAATAATTCCTGCCCCTTCAGCGATAACAAAGCCATCGCGATTTTTATCGAAAGGACGACTAGCTGTTTTTGGATCTGGATTTGTTGATAAGGCAGTCATATTTGAAAAGCCAGCGATAGTCATTTCGGTAATCGCTGATTCTGTTCCACCGGTAATCATTAGATCCATTTCGCCATTTTGAATCGTTCGAAATGCATCCCCGATTGAATTTGCTCCTGATGCACATGCAGTCACTGAGCAGTTGTTAATTCCTTTTGCTCCAAGTTCAATTGACACTCTTCCGGATGCCATGTCTGGAATGAGCATTGGGATGATAAATGGGCTTACGCGCTTCGGTCCTTTTTCTAAAAACTTTTTATGCTGCTCTTCAAAGGCATCTAATCCGCCAATACCTGAGCCAATCCAAACCCCAATACGTTCGGCAGCAACATCTTGTCCAACTGTTACCCCAGCATCTGAAATAGCCATCTTACTTGCAGCAATCGCTAATTGAGTATAGCGTCCCATTCTCCTAGCTTCTTTTCCATCCATAAATGCTTCAGGTTTAAAGTCTTTAATTTCTGCTGCTACTTTTACCGTAAATCTTTCTGAATCGATACGAGTAAGTGGTCCAATTCCAGAAACACTATTCTTAATATTTTCCCATGTAGTTGAAGCATCATTTCCAACTGGTGTTACGGCTCCTATACCTGTGACAACAACTCTTTTTTTCATTTTTTTATTCTCCCCTCGGTAAAATTTATGTCCCCCATCGTAAACAAATCGAACCCCATGTTAAGCCGCCACCAAAACCAACCATGACAATGACATCACCATCGTTTATTTTTCCATTTTCAATTTCTGAAAATAAGGCTAAAGGGATTGAAGCCGCGGAGGTATTTCCATGTTTTGTAACGGTTGTTGATACTTTCGTTTTATCTAAACCAAGCTTTGTTCTGGCAGCATCAATAATCCGGATGTTCGCTTGGTGTGGTACAAGAAAATCAACATCGTCAGTCGTTAAGCCTGCTTTGGTGACGACTGACAAACTCGATTCAGGCATTTGTCTTACAGCAAATTTGAATACTTCTCTACCATTCATCGTCACGAAATTTGTTTTATTGTCTACTAATAGGTGCTTACCACCTTTACCATCCGCTCCGATCTCAAAAGCTAGGATTCCTCGCCCTTTTGAAACCTCGCTTAAGATCACGGCACCAGCGCCATCTCCGAATAAAACGGACGTATTTCGATCTGTCCAATCAATGATTTTTGAGAACTTTTCACTACCAATGACTAAAACATTTTTGTATGTATTGGAATCAATAAATTGCTTACCAGTCACAACAGCATAAACAAATCCTGAGCACGCTGCACTTAGATCCATCGCTGGGATATTTGGAATACCCAATCCCTCTTGGACCATACAAGCGACAGAAGGAAATACATAATCTGGTGTTGCAGTTGCAACTATTATTAAGTCAATGTCACTTGCAGTTAGTGAAGCATTTTTTAATGCGTTTTTGGCTGCGATAATTGCCATATCCGATGTATCAGTACCTTCTGGTGCAATTCGGCGTTCTTCGATTCCAGTTCTTGATTTTATCCATTCATCATTTGTGTCCATTAAAGCTTCTAAATCGCAATTAGCCACAACATTTTGTGGAACATATGAGCCAACTCCAATTATACCTACACATTTCATTTCATCACCTTTGCTTTCGTTTATGACTAGGTCATAACATCTACCCTATATATTACCGTAAACAGATCTGAAAAAAAAGTACAATTAAAAAAGTAGAATTTATCAACATGAGGACACTATACTTCTCAACCAAACTTGAGGGTGTTGCATGAATTTAATAGGTAATATTGGTGCAAATACCGATTACAAAATGGAACGCGACAGACTCCTGTAAATAAAAAATCACAGCAATAGATTTATCTACAGCTGCGATCTTTTTATTACGCTCTTTTCTATAGGCTCTTTTCGTAAACATTGTGGCTTTTTAACGTAAAATAATTGGAAAAAATTCCTTAGATGAAGATATCACTCAATAAATTGAGTAAGAAAAGAGCGCTACTTGCTAAATATGTTGTGAAATCTTAGTATTTTTACGAAAGCAACAAACTTTGCGAAAAGACCTTTCTAAAAGATTGTTGCTTTAGCTTTTAGGTCGTAACCAAGCGAATGCTTGGTTCTTCACGCTTTGCGTGAAGCTTTTGAGAATAAATAGCCATTGGGATAAATAAATTTGTCCCAAGAAGCTTACTTATTCTCAAAAGACGACCTAAAAGCAACTTAGTTTACGAAAACAGTCTTTTAGTTTGCTACTATTTCGACTGTGGTTTGAAGTGGTAGATTTTGATAAAGCCATTGAATATCGGCATTGTGCATCCTTATACAGCCTAGACTTGCATAACTCCCAATTGAAGAAGGATTATTGGTACCATGAATCCCGTAGGTATAGCCTTTTGTACCAGGAACATTTAAGCCTAGCCAATGACTTCCAAGTGGATTGCGTGCATCACCGCCAGGAATATTTTGAGGATTATACCAGGGTTTTTCAACCTTATTTACGATGTTAAAGGTCCCTTCAGGTGTAAGCGTGAGGTCTTTTCCTGTAGCGATTGGAAATGTCCTTAACGTCTCATTGTTGCGATAAACCGTAAGTGTATTTTTCCCTTATTAATCAAAACCCGATAGGTTTCGTTTTTGTCTACCTTTACGATTAATAGATTAGGAATTTGTAAAGTCATCCCAATTTTAATATCAGATGCTGGGTCTTTAATTCCGTTATATATAGCAAGTTGCTCTTGAAAACTACCACTTTGGTAATAATTCATCGTAATACTAAATAGTGTCTCACCTTGTTTCACTTCATGAAAAGCAAGGATTAGTGGATCTGGAAGGTTTAGTTTCATTCCCACTTGTAGATCAGTTGCCGGGTTTGTAATTCCATTAAATTCAGCAACCTTTGCTTGATAGCTACTATTAAGATAGTATCTCATCGTGATGCTGAACAATGTTTCGTTTGTTTGGACTTCATGATTTATCACTTTATTTGCACTCGGTTTTATTGATGGAGTTTCGATTGTTATATCTTGTACAGGCTCTGATTGATCAGGAGCAATGACTTGCTGCTGAGGAACATCATTTTTCACAATTTTCGGACTTGCCGCTTGCTCTAATTCTGCTTTCAAATTTTGAACTGAAATTGGTTGTTTTTCGATACGACGATCAGTGGCTTCTTTTACTTCTGACAACGGTTCTGGCTTTTCTTCGCTTGCTTCTTCAATCATCGATTCAGTTTTTTTCTCGATCGTTTCTTCGATCGCTTGATTTTGAAGAGAAGCTAATAATTCCCCCTTCTGTCTGATTTTGATCTATATGTGAGGCTGTCTCATCCAAGATGGTATTACTAGGACTCATGGAGGCAATTAGGTCGCTTGAAAAACTCCTAAACTAAAAACGACGAGGAGTAATAGAGAAACGGGCAAAATAAATTGATTCTTTCTTACTTTCTTCTTTTTCTGCGTGGTGTGTATCCCTGATGTGAAATCTCTTGCTTAGCCACCTTTGCTTCACCCTTTCTGTTAATCTACTATTATGCACATAGTAGCAATTATTTCACATTTATCCATTAATTTCTGCAGTTTTTGACAAATAGGACTTTAAATCAATAAAACACACCAAAATCTCTATAGTAATCTAGTGTTTTTGTATGAAATTCCACCTATTTTTACTGGTGTTCGAGAGGGACTTTTGTCATAAGATAATAGTTAATATAAATAAAACTAACGAGGTGATTAGTTTTATTACTGAATTAACGAAGTGCAATCGTTGAACAAGCTGTTGCTGCTGTTATGGTACTATGTAGCAGAAGAGTTGAATAACAGTATCGAAGAAAGGAGGAAGAATATTGGAGTTTACAGACTTGGTTAAAGAGTTAGGTTATAATATTTCCTTTGAGAGTATATCTGAGCCAAGAACGAAAGGTGTAGCGTTAAGAGTTATCGTGAACAGAAGTAAGGATGCATCTGATTTACTCATCTTCCCCCATCCTGATAGTAAGGTAACAACCTTTAAAATTGATTTTCCAAATTATATTACATATTCAGTAGTATATGATGATTATACTGTTTGGAACGATGAACAAATATTTGAAGGTGAGTCATTTCGGATCTATAAAAAGTCTAGTTATCTTGATTATGTCCAAAAGGAGTTTAGGTTGCAGGAAAAGAATGTAAAACACTATTCATTAGCTTGTTTTGAACATCATATTGACATAATCTCTGAACACGAACCCATAATTACTGAAATTTTATTGTGATATATTAAAATATGGAGAAAAGGCATGTAGAATTTTTTGCGTGACCTTTTTTTCATTTTTTAGGAGATTAAGACTCACGCGTAAAACTATTATTTGAGACTGTATTTTACATTTTTTAGGCGATTACAGGTCGTAACACTCTTATTTGAGACTGTATTTTACAATTTTTAGGTAATCAGTGGTCGTAAAACTCTTATACGAGACTGTATTTTACAATTTTTAGGTAATCAGTGGTCGTAAAACTCTTATACGAGACTATTTTTTACATTTTTTAGGTGATTAAGGGTCGCAAAACCCTTTTATGAGACTATTTTTTACATTTTTTAGGCGATCAAGGGTCGCGAAATTCTTATACGAGACTATTTTTTACATTTTTTAGGTGATTAAGGGTCGCAAAACCCTTTTACGAGACTATTTTTTACATTTTAGGTGATTAAGGGTCGCAAAACTCTTATTTGAGACTGTTTTTTACAATTTTTAGGTAATCAGTGGTCGTAAAACTCTTATACGAGACTGATTTTTACATTTTTTAGGTGATTAAGGGTCACAAAACTCTTATACGAGACCGTTTTTTTACATTTTTTAGGCGATCGAGGGTCGTAAAACTCTTATACGAGACTGTTTTTACTTTTTTAGGTGATTAAGGGTGGTAAAACTCTACTAGCGTTGATTCAACAAGGCAAGAAAATATAAGTAAAAACGCACAGATATAAAAATCTGTGCATTTTTTGTATGCTAATTTCTTTGTTTTAGTTTGGAATTGGAATGCTACATTCCAGGTTATTTCACCCGTGAATTCCCATTTTCCCTCTTAAAACTGAACCCGTTAATGTGAGGTATTGTTTTCCTAAGATCCAAAACGTTTTCGATAACCGCATTTTCTACATAATTCTTCAACGGCTTCTCTTCTAGAAATCCATGATATAAATTGTTTGCTCGCTCACCTTCGACTATTTCTGAAAAGGGAGTATCATAGATGTTTCCTAAATTAATAACCCCTTCTCCATCAAGGCAACAAGGAACGACGGTTCCATTTGTTAAAATCGCCGCTTGGCTTCGTAAGGCATGACAAAATCCTTTCCCGTCATCTTCTTCTTCATGTAAAGCCGGCCATTTAAATTCGTGGTCTTGATTGATATATATTCGATCTGCTATCTTTACTCCGCTACCTGGAACAACTTTTTCTTCAATTTGGTAGTCTAAATTAAACTCTTTTTCAATAATTTCTAACGCTTCTCGATTTCTATTTTTTCAAGGTTGGTTGCATTATCTTGGTCTAAATTCCATAAGCGTAAAGACACGATCATTTTACTATTAGCTACAGCCTCTTTGGCAAACTCGAGAACAGAAGTAATGTATTGGATTCTATTCGTTGACCCAGGGTGACCATCAAAGCTATGCAAAGAAAAATTCATTTGTCTTAATGCAGGCTTTAAAAATATTTTATGTTTTGCTTTCTTTAATAACGTTCCATTTGTTGTGATGTTTACTTTAAAACCTTTTTCATGGCTTATGTCTAAAAGCTGATCAATTTTTGGATGTAAAAGTGGTTCCCCTTTAACATGCAATAGATATATTTTGTATGTGGTCTTATTTGCTCTAGTATATCTGTAAACTGTTCAACAGAAATAAATTGTTTAGCACGTTCTGTAGGAGGGCAAAAACTACAAGCAAGATTGCAAATGCTCGTAATTTCAACATATACCTTTTTAAAAGTTTTCATGAGAAGTTGTTCTCCTTGCTGATTGATTTCATACTATTGGATGATACCTTATTAGTTAGATAAATAAAAGTGATAACTATTGGTAGGTTAGGTATAGCTAAGTTGTCAAAAAACTCTGGTAATAGCTGTTGAACTATTTGACCAAAAAATATTTTAGTTCCTCTTCTTGAAAGGTATCAAAAAAGCATGAGATTTTCTCCCATGCTTACTTTTCACATTTAATAATATGGCGAAATTAAAACATAAACTAGTACCCCAGTGATCGCTACATATAACCATAGCGGCATTGTCCAGCGGGCAATTTTTCTGTGTTTTTCATCCTGACGGTTTAAGCCTCGGGCTAAGGTTGTTAACGCAAGTGGAACAATCGCAGCAGCTAAGACAATATGCGTAATTAAGATGAAGTAATAAATGGATTTTAGGATTCCTTCCCCACCAAAGGTTGTCGCTTCAGACAAGGCATGATGTCCAACATATGTGATTAAAAACAGTGCAGTTGTCGTAAATGCCGCATAAATAAATTTGGTATGCAAGGCAATGTTTCTTTTTTTAATCGCCCACAAGGCAGCAACTAAAAAAATGAATGTAAAAGAATTTAAAATAGCATTGATTAAAGGTAGGATTTTCACATCAAAACCTGGGTCAATTTCAAGTCTTGGCATTCCAGATAAAATAATAACAAGCCCGTTAATAATGATCGTTAAAATAATAATAGCTGGCGTATAATTTCGAACTTTTCTTTCCACTTGATAACCTCCAAAATCTAATTTACTTTTTGATCATACTATTTGTGAGACCGAAAAATCAAACAAGGTGACTTTTAATTCAAGTTCTAACCTCATATATTTCGACAGCGTTATAAGCGGGGATGTGACAAAGGAAGTCAAAGGTTTCGACAATGGTTAAAAGAACTTAATAGATAAGCTATCAGAAAATGTAATTTTTCGAATAATAGCGTAAGAAAAACAAAATCTCTGTTTGTTTAAAGAAGAGTTCATGTTTTTCTATATGACACTAGAATAGACATTAAAGGAGTTTTGCAAAATGAGAACACAACGTAGAAATGATTGGAAGAAGCATTGGAAAAAGTACAAGCACCTTTATAAAGGGAACCGTATTGAACGGAGAAACAAATGGCGAGTCAAATGGGACGACCGCTATAAGGCCAGTTAATATATATAATCACTTCAAATAAAAGCTAGGAGATGCTTCTAGCTTTTTAATCCTTTTCAATTTCAATTCTTGGATTATTTTCTTTCTCTGCATCAACTGGCACGTATCCATAGCCCGTTTCACTAATTTCGATGTTATGTGGATCTTCTTTCTTATTGTTTATACTTTCATAAAACGGATCTTTATTCATGCTCACACCTCATTCATTTGTATTTCCTTATTCATTATCCCAAAACGCTTTTGTAATATACTTTTGGTGAAGTTGTCACGGTTTTCCAAAAAATGAATAATCTGTCCTAGGGGGATCTATTCATTTCAAAGGAGGTGTGAAATGATGCCAAAGTATCGTAGAAAGCCCTTAGTTGTTGAGGCTGTAAAAATTACAAGTCCGATAACAATCCAAACAGCTGAAGGGAAAATGAGTGGAAATGCAGGGGATTATTTAATCACTCAATCCGATGGTGCTCAGTATCCAGTTAACGCAGAAACGTTTGAACAAACATATGAACCAGTAAAAACGTATACTGATGCGAAAAACGTGATGTATAGAGTGTTAAGAAAGTTAAAGAGAAAACTCATAACCGGGGAACAAAACTAAACAGAAATGAGGCTACACTATCTAGTCATCAACGTATGATGAAAGATATGTAGCCTCACTCCTGTTGTTATTGTTATTTTACAAGTGGCAATATTATTTTAAAGGTTGTTCCGACATTTTCTTCACTTTCAACCTCGAGGGTTCCTTTATGATCTTTAATAATTTTGAAACAAACCATAAGGCCAAGACCATTTCCTTGTTCTTTCGTCGAGTAAAAAGGTTCACCTAAATGTTGTAATTTCTCTTTTGGAATTCCAACCCCTTGATCCTCAAGCTCAATAATGACTTTTCCTGATACCTTTTTGACATTGATTTTAAGATCTCCACCTTTAGGCATCGCCTCTATCGCATTTTTGATTAGATTAAGGAAGACTTGTTTCAGTTGGTTTTCGTCACATTGAATGATTGCTTCGTCAACTTCGAATTGCTTTGAAATTGTCACGCGTTTGTATTTGGCTTCGGTCTGTAAGAAGTTCACACTATGATTAAGTGTAGAAATTACATTTTTGTTACTAAATTGTAAAACCTTTGGCTTTGCTAAAAGCATAAATTCACCAACAATAAAATCAATTCGCTGTATTTCATCTAATAGAATATCAAAATATTGTTGTTTTTCTTCTTCTGTTGTCTCATCTTTTAGAAATTCCGTATAACCTCTTAAAGATGTTAATGGATTTCGAATTTCGTGGGCAACCCCAGCCGCTAGTTCACCGATCAGGGCAAGCTTTTCAGACCTTAGTATCATTTCCTCTACTTTTTTGCGATCGGTTATATCCTTGCGGATGGCGACATATTGGTAAGGTTTGCCGTTATCATCTAAAATGGAACAATCGTCGTATCGACCCAATATTCTTTGCCATCTTTTGTAAGATTCTTTACTTCACCTTTCCAAATTTCGCCATTACCAATCTTCTTCCACATATCTTTAAAGAAACTTTTTGGATGATAGCTAGAGTTCAGAAGTCGATGGTCTTGCCCGAGCAATTCATCACGATTATATTTTGAGATTTCACAAAACGTGTCATTCACATAGGTGATAATCCCCTTTTTGTCTGTAATTGCTAAGATAGAAGAAGCATCTAAGGCAAATTTAATATCCGCCAATTCTTTATTTGTACTAGCTAATATTTTTAAAGTGTTTTTTAAATTTTCTTCCGTATTTTTTCGATCTGTAATATCTGTTCGAATGGAAATGTATTGATATGGTTTACCGGAGTCATCTAAAAATGGAACAATGGTAGTATGAACCCAATAAATTGTTCCATCCTTTGCTTTGTTTCTTATCTCCCCTGTCCAAACAGTCCCTTTGGAAATGGTTCGGTACATATTTGAAAAGAATTGCTTTGTATGATGGCCTGAATTAAGGATTCGGTGATTTTGTCCAATTAGCTCAGCCCGGCTAAATTTTGAAATGGTACAAAATTTATCATTCACATAAATAATTTTGCCAGTGTGATCCGTTACGGCAATAATTGTTGTTGCATCTAAAGCCAGCTTAATATCTGTGGCAAAATTATGAAGAGAATTATTTATATCCATCCGTTTACCTCACTTCCTATTAAATACACTATGTTAATTCTATTATGCAACAGAAAAAACAATATTTCTATAGTGTTTTCTTTAAAAAATAACGCTATTTTTGCTTTGTCTGTATAATTTATCACAATTTCAATAAAAAACTCTGTACATTTTATGTACAGAGTTTTCACACAATAGCTTTATTATGCTTGAATGTTCTTAAGATCCTCAATCGCTGCAGTTAGTTCGGTAGTATTAATAATAGAAATAATTCGATCCTCCAATAAGACTACGCCTTCTAAATATGTTTGGTTGCTTGAGCCTAGTAAATGAACTGGTTTAATAAGTGATGTGTCAAAATTGATAATTTCGTTGGTGCTTTCGACCATTAAGGCAATCGTCGTATGTTTCGTTTCAATTAGAATATAGCGAGTATTTTCATTGATATCGCTTGATTGACTAAAAAGTAATTTTTTGCAATCAATAATCGGCATGACTTGTTCACGAATATTAATAATTCCTACCATGTAATCAGGCATCTGTGGCGTCGGTGTAGTTTCAGATACCTTTTCAATGGAGATGATGTTTGAAATATCTATGCCATATGTTCCACTATCAATCGTAAATAAAACGAAGTTTGTATTCATGTATTCTTCAACCCTCTCTATGTATTAGTCATATTCTATCAAACTATTTTAGTTATAAGAATACCTTCGGTCGAAAAATTAAAAAACTCGCTAAGATTAATAATGAAAATGACAGTCACCAAATGAATTTATTTTCATGGGGTGACTATCATATAGGAGGCTACTGTTTATAGCTAGGAAAATCAATCTTATGAATATTTCCAGGTTCTTGCCTTTTCGTTAATTCCTCAAGAGCAACTTGTAACACTTTCATTTGGGTAGTTTTATCATTTGGTTTTCCCAAAGAGTGACCAAACTGAAACCCAATTGGATGAATAGCTCTTGGTGGTCTCATTAAACTCGATTGTTCGACATCAAGAGTGATGAGTGACGTTGGTATTCCTTGAGCTTCGATTCCACGCTGCACTGTAACTACAGTGCGATGACAAAGTGGTCAGCCAGCTGTTAATAATACGGCATCTGCTTTTGAACGAACAACCTCCTTGACGAGGGCTGGAATTGTTTCTTTATTAATTTTGTTTAAGCGCATCGAATAACCCATCATTGTTAAGTGCTTTTCAGCGACACCACCAAGGTCCCCATCTTCGACCATTTCCCTTAGTCGATCTATTGGGAAAACACAATTGATATCTTCTTTAGGATAGTCGGTATTATAATGGTCTTTTGGTGCGGAATGGGTAACTGTTAAGTCTTTTGGGTCTACATTTCCAGGAATAATTCGAAACGTTGCATCACCTTCAGCTGGGTCGGTGTTGTAAGGTTCTTGGTCCTTTAAATGTACTCCTGAAGTTGATACGATCATAATCGTTAACTCATGTAACGGCTTATCGTTAGGTGTATATGGTATGGCTTTTCGCGATAGTTCCATACACAACCTCCTTATTTACAATGTTTTATAACTTGCGTAACACATCAAAAATTTCTTCGTTATCTGGTTGCTCACCAATTGGATGGACATCAATAAACTGAACGATTCCTTCTTTATCAATGATCATTAGAGCGCGCTCAGAAGCCCCATATGCAGGCTCTTCTGGGTTTGTTCTGAGTACACCGTATTTCTCCGATACTTCCCCATGCGGATAAAAATCTGCGCACAACGGATAAGAAATCCCACCAATTGATTTTGCCCATGCATTGTGACTATGGACACTATCGACACTTATACCCAAGACCTGGGTATCAAACTCCTCAAAACGAGAAAGATCATCCTCGTATGAAGGCATTTGCGCGCCTCAGACTGGAGTCCAATCTAGAGGGTAAAAGACTAAAAATACATTTTTTGAGCCGCGAAATTCACTTAGCGAAACTTTGCGGTCACCGTGAGCTAATAACGTAAAGTCTGGTGCTTGGTCGCCGACTTTAAGTGTTTTTGTTTCAAGAGCTCCTTTAGGCATCAAAAACTCCCCTTTCGTATACTTTTTGTAACATCATATATTATCGCCACTTTCATTTTAATTAACCTCAGATTTAATGAAATTCTAAAATTATTATTTTGCTATTAAGGTAATTATGAAATTCATCTATTGTCAAAGATAAGCACAAAACACCCTTTTTTTGAGCATTGACGAGAAAAAAAGCATGGATGTTATCCATGCCGAGCAAATTATTCTGTTTTTCTAGCGTTTGTCATTTGTTGCCAAACAGACCCGGCAGCTTCCTCGCCGTTTTCGATGCGCTTGATTGCCATTTTTATTTGCAGGCTTACTTCAAATTCTGGGTCTTCCTCCGCTTCTTTTAGAGCGGATAAGGCACTTTCATCACCGACTTCATATAAAAACATAGCAGCCCGCCAACGAACAAGCTTGTTCTTATCCTTTAGGGCTTCCATTATCGCAGGAATTGCTTTGGAATTTCCAATGTCTGATAAACAATCACCCGCAGTTCTTCTGACTGTGACAGAGCGATCTTTTAGTCCTTCATATAAGTATGTGAGAACAGCTTCGTCTTCAATCATCCCTAAGTAAACAACCGCTTGACGGCGTATTGAAGTATTTTCATCGCGTAATGCTTTGACTAACAATGGAATATCTTCTTGTTTTGGGTCCATCTTATCAAGAGCAGCATAACGAACTTTCCAATCATCACTTTCAAATGCTTTTGCTACTTCGTCTGAAGAGATTTTTACCCGACTTGGCCGCTCGTCCGCTTTTTTAAATGCAGCTGCCACTAATTCGTCTAGACGAGTCTGATCATACGCTGCAGAAAGCTCCTCAACCACTTCTTCGGCAACAGCTTCGATATCACCGTAACGAACGCCATATTCTTTCCACTGGCGCTCTTTTACGAGGTTCTCTGCTGCCGATTGTGCTTTTAATATAGCTTCCTTGAAACGATCAGGTAAACCAAAACGTCTTTCCCCATCGCCCTCTTCAATTTTGATTTGGATCGGAATACCACGGAACATATGGACGAACACTTTTAGTTCGCCAAATGTTTCTTGAGGACCGTTTTGCTGAGGATCGACACCTTCAACAGTTTCACCAAATGCTTCACGCACTTGTGGTAATATCAGCTTCCAATCAACTTTCGGATGCCGTCCGACGGCGATAAAATTGGTCACTTGATAAACATCTGTAACGCCTTCTATATCTAGTAACATTTTTAAATGGTGTGGGGCATTTTCTTTTTCGGCCTTTTTAAAATTATAGGATTGGTTCTCTGGCAGGCTTGTATCTAGATTTATTTTCATAGAATTTGGACTCGGTGTAGGTTCAATAGAAACTAATTTCAAATCGGTCACTCCTTTTTCTTTATGCTTTAATGATCGTAACATATAAAAAAGGTAAGCTCCAATAACCTGCTTACAGACAAGAGCTTAGGGGGAAGAACCAGGAAATACTCATATTTTTGCAGACATTAAAAATGTGCCCAAACTGTTGTAGCAAATCCACAAAATGAAGCCTAAATCGTAAATCGAACAAAAAAGGAGACTAAACCTTTGCAGATTTAGTCTCTTTTTCTTATTGCCCTACTTTATTTATTAAAAATTGCAATACTTTCTTGTCGATCTTTCCCTTCTCTTGCTGACGTTCTTCAAAATTTTCAGTGAGAATAAATTGGTTTAACGCTTCAGCAAAGTCCTCAGTTTTACAGGCGTCGACTCTTAAATAGCCTAGTGTTTGTAAGGCTTTACTGATTTCTATCATTGTCTCTTCGTCAATATTAATTACATCTCCCTCTTTTGGTTTGCTAAAGTATAATTGTTGTAATTCATAAATTCGAATCAGTTCTTTTATTGGGTCAGGGTGATCATCTACGCGAAGGTCAATCGCTCGGTCATTATAACCGCCGTAACCACCCTCTTCTTTTACAATTAGAAGTGCTGCAGACTGTTTGCCGCGTGAATCTCCCCCAGCCTCTTGGGCAGCATCTAGTGCCGCTAACAGTCGCTCTGCAAGTGTTCCTGCTGTTCCTTTAAAGGTTTCTGCCATTGCTTTTACTGTTTCTTCACTAACTAAAATGTTTCCTTGAGCAGCAAAGTGCTCTTCAGCAATTCCTCCAGCCCAATCAAAACAATTATCACCTGTAAATGTCGCCGCATTTCCATTTGCGTCCACAATTCCAACTTGGCGTAGTGCTCGGTCTTCATCCTCATCAGTTAATAAATTAATTGTTTCTTGCGCAGTTTTGCCAGAGGCCATTAGCTCTAGCCCCTTTGGACCGTATGTAGTATTTGCATAGGATTGTGTTGCGACAGCTCCCACACCAGCTTTGGCCCAAGGAACTACAGCCCCAACACCTAAAAATTTCGACTGAACTGCTATCCCCAATTCTTTCGTGGTCGGATCGAAACCTACAATGGAGAAAGTGGCTACAAGATCTTTTTGTTTCATTGCAAATCACCTCTTCGTTTGATTTAGCTTTTCAATACCTGATTTACACACACCATACCCTAGCCAACTACAGTCTTTACATAAATAATCTAAGTCATCGGGTTTAACCATCTTTGCTGTCCACTTTAAAAGATCACTTTTTTGGTATGGTTTATCCTTTTCAAGCCTTAGATGTTCAATCACTTTTTGATCCATGGTTTTTACATGTTGATCAGACCCAACGCTTGCCACACAAATGGTTCCACCATTGTGAGGACATGCGGTACAGGCATCATCTAGTGTGGCAACAACACGAATTGGAAAGTCTATTTCATCGTTTCTAATGTCCTCAACAATTGACCCCATTTTTATGACGAATTCAGGGCTATACCCCATCCCTTGAAATCCATGAACACATAATAAATGGTGTCCTCTTAATGTTTTTTCCATAAGCACCTCTAAAGTACAATATATTTACTCTTTGTCAAACTAATAGTACTATTTCGATACTTTTGGTGTGAATTCCTGCGAACATGAAAAAAAGCTTGGACCAAAGTCCAAGCTCCATGCTGTTGAGGTTTTCTAAACAACCTGAGGAGAATCTATGATTAGGTCGCTTATGAGGTTGTACAAGGTGCTTTTGATAGTAGCTTTGAGACCTCATTTTCCAAGGTTGTTTTTTGCCATGTTTATCATTTCTTTTACCATACTTCCCCCAATTTGGCCGCCAACTTGACCTGCTTGTTTTGAGGTTAAGTTGCCGTTATTGCCTTTTTTTAGAGGAACATTTAACTCTTTAGCCACTTCATACTTAACGTCATCAGGCGAGGCAGGGTCAACCTCATAGCCAATGTTTGCCATCACATTAGCTTTGAATTGATTTACTCCATCTTGAGCTTCTGGAACAAGCAGTCTCCGTTTTCTTCTTGGCATAACTATTCAATTCCTTCAAAATCAGTATAAAATACTGGATTAATTAGTGAGGATGTTGTAAAATCAAGCTCTTCAATATCGTGACCGTTGGCATAATACTTAATTTCTTGTTCTATTTTGTTCAGATCATCTTCAATCAAATCAACGGCTTGGTTACTGCTTCTTAGTTCATCTGCTTGGTTTCGGAGCATTTTTCGAGTTTCTGTTAAGACATATAACCGTTCTAATTTCTCAAAGTAAGTCAAAGGTTGATGTTCCATGGTACCCTCCATGCATTTTATTTTTAGTTTGTACCATTGTTTTACACTTATTCGATGATGCGGTTTCCTTCAAATTGTTTTATTTGTTTTTCATTTTTAGGCATAAAAAAGAAGTGCACATCGCACTTCTAGATTAACTATAATAAATTGAGGAAATTCACACGAATACCTACTAAAATATGTAAAAAGATTACGCTAAGTAATGAGTGTTGGTATGCCTGCAGATAATTATTTTTTTAACTTTTCATAGGTTTCTCGATTGCAAATAATATAAAGAACTGCTTCTTCTGGAATGGTCTCGTTTAAGCGTCTATTAATATCTAACAGGTGCCTGTCCGCAATTAAGGTTGCTCCATTTTGTAATAAGGCTTGGAAGGCGTCGTTATATGTAGACCAATCTGCCTTTTTAGAAATCTTGTACAAATCCTCACCATGCTGCCGACTAATTAGCTGGGAAAATACTTGGCTTACCCCCTTATATAAAGCCGAGCGGACAGCTAAGTGGGAAATTGTTTCTTGGGATAAAATAAATTCGTCTACTTTTACATGGGAAAAGTTAGAGACATGCTTCTCGGTTGCCACTTCAACCGTTGAATGTATTTTTGGTGCCAACCGTTCTACTGTAATAGCCACTAACAACGTTTTAGCGTCTTTTAACGAAGGGTCATGAATGGTATCATCTGAAAATATGATCACCGATTTCGCTTTTGTTATGTTCGCCTTCTCAAAAGTCTCTGCTTCAGTTGGGTCGCCTTGAATATAATGAACACGATTATAGGCTAAATCGATGGGAGATTGTCGTAATTGATCAACAATCACAATCTCGGTGGTTGGTTCTGAGTCAAGGATTTCTTTGACTGCAATGTCTGTTTTTTTACTCCAGCCAACTATGATGATATGCTGATTTTTCATATAATTCATTCTTCCTTCCTCCCTTTTTCGTCGGAGAATCGTAAAAGAGTCGACAATTTTTCCGATGACCACACCCAATAGCCCGATGCCAATTAAATACATAAACACAGAAAAAAATTTCCCTGCCACCGTGACCGGTGAATAATCACCGTATCCAACAGTAGCAAAGGTAGTCATGACAAAATAAAAGGTAGTAAATATTGTTTCAAAATTTTCAGGTTCTAGTATGTACATGACAATTGTACAAAAGAATATAAAGATCAGTGTTGTCAGTAGTAAGGTTAGATTTTTCATTTTTATTAAAGTTAAACTAAGTCTCAGAAAAAAATGCATTGTTTCTATCCCCCATAACCCTAAATACATAAGTAAGACGGAGATAAGGTCTCTCCATCATGCTAACTAATTAAATCGTTGTGTATGGAACGAACATGGACAAATCCCCTGTAATCAAGCCGCCGACGCGAAAGAAAAGACCGCTCGGTTCTCCTCCGATTACGTGGGACCCGATTAGTAACTTTCCTGTATAAGGTCCATCCCAAGTATCAATCGTTTGGTCCGGCATCGGAAAGTATGGTTGATATACAGTCTTTTGATTTTGGTAGTATTCATTATCTTCCTCTAGAACGGTTCCATTGACAACCATTTGGATCCCGCCCCCTTCTCTTCCTAACACAGGTTTTCTGACATAGGAGTCTTGAAGTTGGTCTAAAGAATGGTAAGTCGGTAAGAAATACTTTTCAATTGCATTCTGCTCGCTCCTCGTAAACCATTCTTCTTTTTTGGACGTAATCAACGCTAGAATGGCTTTTGACTGCATGAGTAAGGCAGATGGAGGATTAATCACTTTTAAGGTATCTTCCATAATATGAACTAGAAATTGCTCTCCGATTGCCTCCCCTGTCCCGCTTTTTTCTTCTAAAAAATATTCTAGAGGGTAAAGCCGATATAAAAAATCTATTTTCTCTCCATCAGGAGTTTTCACACCACTTTTCTCAACAACAATATGCTCTAGCGGAACATACTTTGCTTTTTGTGGGTATAAACTCAGCAAATATTCAACAGTTTGTTTGTCTTCTGTATGCCAATCTGCACATGTGAAAAATAATGTATCGGTACTGCGAATGTAATAGTCTTTTATTACTTGATACCAAGCGTCCCTAATTCTCTTTCCTAGCTGCGAGTTTGGATTTTGGCTATGATGTTCTGCACATAGAACTTCCTGAGCTATCGAAGCTTCAACGATGCCCACTGGTGTGTCTGTATTTGCCTCAATGACTTTTAAGCCTTCTGCTGAAGCAATGAAATCATATCTTACAAAATAAGAAAATTTCGTTTTCGAAGGTTTTAAAAAAAGATCCCATAACATAACCGGAAAGCCTAATTGGTGTAAAGTTGAGGGATCTTTACAAATCCGCTCAAAGGCTTTCGTATAAATGTCATGAACAGCTCTAGACGCATTTTCAATTTCATAGGCCATGCCACGGGGAACCAGGAGTAATGAATCACTCATGTATTGATTGTCTTCATAATTTTCATAAAGGGTCGCCCAGGTAAATCCTTTGGCAGAAACCTTTTTCTCTACTGCCTCCCAATTTTTTAGGTAGCTCTGTTGCTGGAATGGTTCAGTTAAAGATTTGTATGGAAGCATCTAAAAACCCTCCTAAGTTAATTCACTGGATTGTCTAGTAATAAGGCTCTTTTCGTAAACATTGTGGCTTTTAGGTCGGCTTTTAAGAATAAATAAGCTTTTTGGGACAAATTTATTTGTCCCAATGGCTTATTTATTATCAAAAACAGCCCGTATTAATAACTAATACAAGCTGCGACAATTAGTCCTACCAAAATAGAAACGCCACCTAAGAAAAGTCCGACAGCTACATTCCCTTTTTCAACTTCTTTAGCTAAATTTGTGTTACGGGTAAATACGTATTCAATAACTAGGTGTAAAACGATTTGGACAATAATGGCGATAAACGCCCACAACGCTAAATCAATCAGATTAATTGAACTGCGAATCGCTGATTGGAGAACAACAACCAAGCCAGCCATTTTCCCTAATAATTTAAGAGATACCGCCACATTTCCGTTTTTAATTAACGATCGTTCAGAATATGGAGTAATTAATTTGAAGATAAAAGTACCGATCAAGAATAAGAGTAATGAAGCACCAAGGTAAATCAAAAAATGATCAAATGTTTGTAAGTAAAATGTTAAATTCATTTCGCTTCTCCTCTCACTCCACAAGGGAGGAAATATGATAAGTTATCAGTAATTTTTGCGCCGGCACGAAAGCCAAAGGCACTTGCTTTTTCGTTCACGATAAAACTTCCAATGAGAAGATGTGCCTCTTTCTCACCATGTTCTGTTTTTATTGTTGTTACTGGTAATTCGATATATTTTTGAAAGACTTTTACATAATGATCGTACGACTTCTCTTGTTCGGTATAAAGGGTTTTTCCATTCTGTTTTACTTCGACAGTATTTCCTTCGCGGCCAAAGGCTGGCTTTGAAACGTATTTTTCGCCTGTTGTAACAAAAGGATCTTCATCTAAATAGGTTGGTAAAAAATATTGATGAATGATCTTTTGTTCTTCTTGTGTAAAAAAAGAATGGCGCTGTTCATACATGCCCCATATTAAGGCCATAATAGCCTTACTTTGCATGAGAAAGGCCGAAACAGGATTTAACATTCCTACTTTCTTCTCTTCTACAAGCTTCATAAATTCAATTCCGATCGGGAAATGATTGTCTGAGACATCTTCAAGCAGTGCTTCCATTGGATATGTATGACGATATACAATATCGACCTTATTTCCTTCTAGATCGTAAACTCCCTTATTTTCCCCTTCAGTAATTAGTTGTATCTCCTGTAAAGGGATAAAATGAGCTCCTTTAATTTTTGCAAGATCCATTAAATACATCATCGTTTCTCGATCTTCAATGTCGTCTTCATGAGCAGTGAAAATAACATAAGGATGTCTTTGTAATTCTAAATCATTTGCACAATGAAAAACACTATTTCGAATCGCTTTTCCCAGCACAACATCTTCACCACTATTTGGATTTTGAATTCCAAAGTGCTCACAAACTAAACCATTCACCTCAAATAATTCGCGAATGAAAGTTGGAGTATCAGAATTAAACTCAATGATTTTTGGTCCATCCTGTAACATCACAAAATCAAAGCGGCCAATGACTGTTTCATACGGCAAATGTACATTTCTTAAAAATGAAAGTGCCTTTTCCGGAAAACCAAGATCAAGGAGTGTTTCATTTGAGGCACCTCTGATTAAGTGACTTATTTTTTTATAAATTCGATAAGTATCAGTCGTGGCTCGCTTAATTTGATCAAGTTCATCCGATGTTAACTCTAAACAATCAAACAATGCATATTCCATCCCGTATAAACGATCCCAGAAATTTGGGATTTTACTATAAAATTTGTTACGCAGCACCCTATCCACCAAAAATACCACCAGTACCCATTCCGGAGCGTGGGTTATTCACTGTTCCTGGTTGTTTGTATTTGTTCTTGGTTGCGTGACTTGATTGCCAGGGGAGGTGGTTGGATTCGTTGCTCTTGTATTTGGCCTCCATCTGCCGATGATCGTCCGGCGATAAACGCTGCCATTGTCGGAAACCACATACCGCCAAAATAATAGTGACCATACCTTTGTGAACTTTCTTGGAAACACTGGTACCCTTCTGCTTCTTCATCCCACTTCCAGGTGTCACAATCAGCCTCTTCTGGTGATGGTAATGCAGGTGCCTCGCTTATCTCAGGGTTACCAGTACGATAATCTGGAATGGCCGTTAGTTCATGTCGATTAACACCGCAACCAGTAACCGTCACAAGTGCGAGTGATGTACCAACAATCCCCTTTAACAATTTATCTGTTTTTGGTTTTCTCATCATTACACCTCCAGTTCATTTACGAAACGTATTATTCTAAGTTTCAAGTTCTTAACGTTTTAACACATATTATCATCCGTTATTTTCGCACTAAAGTTCTCTATTCAGTAGCACAAAAACGATTCGCAACCACCTTGATTGAGGTAATTATCAAATTCACTCAATTGTAGCATGAAAATCGTGGAAAAATAAAATCTACTTATAACCTATATGTTGGTCTAAAATATTTTGCTCTATTAAGGGAAAATTAAAAGTAAGTCTTATCGTAAAGGTGGAAATGAAATGGATATAAATGAAATTCGCGATCAAATAACCATTAGAGACGATGAAGGAACAATGAAGGACTATAGTGTTGAAGCATTATTTGATATGGCCGATGATTCTTATGCTCTTTTGTCTTCGGACGAAGAGGTGATCTTAATGCGAATTGAAGATCATGATGATGGACAAACACTTGTTGGAATTACCAACCAAGAAGAAAAAGCATCAATTTTATCCGCTTATGCCCTTGCTGTAGAAGCTTCACGAGACCCAAATATAATATCAGATTAAGAATGTTTGTAGAAAGGATCTACCTTTGGAGGTTGATCCTTTTTATTTACATTTGCGGTAGTTGAGAAATTAATACATACGTTTACGGTAAATCCAAACGTTAGATATTGGCTTTTTATTTAAATTTTATAAAGGATTGATTATTTGAGCTTGCCACATAATACACTTGTTCCAAAAAACAATCTACTGTCTGGAGGTCATCGTTTATGAATATGTCTACACAAGGTTTTCAAGAAATTAACGAATGTCGTCAGTATGCACAGCAATTAATCCAGCAAACCCAACAAGGAAGTCAACAATACCAGCAAATGTTACAACAAGAGCAACAAAACGTTCAAATGTTAGAACAAATGATCCAACGGGAGCGTCAAGCGGTTCAATATATCCAACATTCACTTCAGGGGCATGAACAAGCAATTCGTCAATGCCAACAAATCATCCAAACATGTAACCACTTAGAAAATGAACTTAGAAGTCAAACTTCAAGCATGGTGAATTACGGGCAAACTTCAGCTATAACGTATCAGCCTATCCAACAACAACACCATCAACAAATGACCAATCAGACAAGTATGCAGCATCCTCCATCTCCATACCAATCAAGTCATTATTCACAACAGCATCAATAAAAAGATAAAGCTGTCTCAACTTAGAGACAGCTTTACCTTGATACATATATGCTGTCAGTAACCCAATATCGCCAAGGGTAATCACGGGCTTCACCGCTATTTTCAATCCCAATTCTTGGACCGCTCGAGATTTGTAAAGGTGGTTTTCCTTCAGCGATATAAAGTGGCGGTTCGGTTAAAGGGTGGCCGTAATCATTATTGGTAATTCCTAATGCTTTTGTTAACTTACCAGGACCATTTGTTAAGTCGCGTTGTTTCGTGATCTTATCTCGTCTTTTATACATAAGGTCTACTCCATCATGTGGTTCGAGTGCGCGAATTAGTACAGCTTCTGGGTGATCAACTTCGCCACTTACGACATTTACTAAGCAATGGGTGTGCATTACATATGTATAGGTCATCCCTGCTGGACCAAACATAATTTCAGTCCGAGGGGTGCGGCGATTACCAAAGCTATGTGCAGCTCTGTCGTCTGGACCAATATAGGCTTCTGTTTCGACGATCCAGCCTGAGGTTACTCCTTCCACCGTTTCGTTGACAAGTAACTTTCCAAGTAACGATTGAGCTAACTTAAGGGTTGGTTGTTGATAGAATGGATTGCCTAATGGTTTGTATTTCAAGCTTGGCTCACCTCAAGAAAATAACAGTTTTCCTCTTCATCTAATCTTTGCCATGTCTAGGATTGATATACATGTTACTTAAGTAACAGACGAAACGAAAATAGCCTTATCAATAAATAACATGCTGATGTAATGATAAATGTGAGAAAACCGGGCGATAACGATTCAGGCAAAATAAAATAAAACATCATTCCAATTCCAATACAAATAAAGCCACTGGTATTATACTGATAACTCTCATTTCCCAATCTTTCAAAATCAACTTCTGTAAGCACACGTCTTTTGATAAAAAGAAAATCACTGACAATAACAGCTGATAAAGGAATAATAAAGGCCCCTAACAAAGAGATGAACAATTTTGCATCATTTACTAATGTGGGAAATGCACTCAAAGAAATGGCTGCAAGCCCAAAGATGAGCGCACTTTTTACGCGGCCTAATCGGGGGATACTATTTAACAAACTATAACCCCCTGTGTAGGCATTGCTTAAATTAATAGAAATCATTGAAGCTATGGTAGCCACAAAAATGATGCTGATAAACAGTGTTGAATCTGTGAGCTGTGAAGATATAACATATGGGTTCCAGCTACCTGCTAGTGCGGCAGTATAAGCTCCTAAAACCGCTGTTATCGTAAAACCTATTACATTACCAAAATATAAGCCGGTAAACGCTTGTTTAGGTGTCTTACCATAACGAGCCATATCTGAAGCAGAGCTGACACCTGATACATACTGAACAAAGGCAAGACTTGCAAAGAAAACGACCGTTCCAATTTGATTTGAGCCTTCTTTTGTCAATACATCCTTAAAAGTCATTCCGGCTTCAGTGGAGGTTATAAAGATAAAGAGCATTACTATACCACCAAGAAATAGTATTGGTAAGAAGTATTTCGTTATCTTTTTTACAGCGTCAAAACCTATCAATGCAAGGATTGCCATAATGGTAGCCATAACTAATGCTATCGGGATAAATGGTACTTGGTAGCCGAAAAATCGTTCAATTAATTCTTTTAAAAGGTAGGTTCCACCGATTGTCTGAACACTAAACCAATATAAAGAGGTTAGCGTCCGAATAGGAGAGGCAACATAACGAGCCCCCTTTATGCCCATTATAGAACGGATAGCATATTGAGCGGGGATTCCGTATTTTGCCCCTGGTAATGCTAAAAAGGATACAAATAAAAAAGCAAAGGCCGCTCCAATGACGGTAGATAAAACAGCATAAGAAAATGATAGCCCTCCTTCTAAAACAGCTAAGGCTGGGACCAAAAAGTTTCCTGCATTGACAGAGATAGCGATTTGAATCATCGAGTATTCCATCGCTGTCGTTGTCCTTAACTCTAACGGCACGGCTTCTAAGCCAAACCGTTCGACAACTGTTCTTTTTTCAATCGTTTTTACCGCTTCTCCCATGACTATCCCCCTATTGAGTTAGCAATTGAATAAATTTCATTTGGATGATGTGCAAAGAAATCAGGCTGTTCTATATTTGTTACTTCAATGGAATCAAAGCCCCAACTGACCCAAGCAATTTTAATCCCAGCCCGTTTACAAGCCAATATATCTCGTAACTCATCACCCACATACAGTACCTCGGAAGCTTTTAACCTATGATTCTTTAAAAATTTCTTAATTACTTTATCTTTGCCAAAAATAGAAGCAGCAAGAATTTCATTTATATTTTCAACTTGATTATTATGAAGTGCCTGTTTAATATTTTCTTCTGTATTTGAAGAAATAACAGCCAGTTTATAGTCTTCTTTTTCTAGTGTAGTTAATAACTCCTTTATTCCTGGAAACAGTTCTAATTGCTTAGTTCCGTCTTTATATAGCAACAAAAAGTCAATTAATGCAAAAGGGATTTTATACAATGGGAAGTTCATTGCTTTGCAACGCTCAGCAATTGAGTACTTCCTTAAATGCTCGATATCAGTTTCGCTTAGTTTATTAATCTGATATTTTTCAGCTAGTTGATTAATAACTTGTATGGATAGGTCTTTAGAATCAACTAATGTTCCATCAAAATCAAAAATAATATATTTTAGCATACTGTCACTCCGCTCCTAAATTAATTCTCCAAACCTCTTGAAGTGCAAACAAAAAGATCTCATCTAATTGTTTCGTACTCTTCTCATTCTTTCCGTCGAGGTTATTGGCTATGTGAGAAAAACGGCTTAACTCCGTTTCTATGTATGTATTTAAAACAAGATAATTTGGTGTTCCTTTTTGCCCTTTTTTGAGTTTAACCAATTCGATGATCGCCTTTTCAGCTGAGCACCCCTTGGCTAACTTCTGAAACTCATTTGGTGGAAATGCGTCATATCGTTCAATCCATGAGCATGCGAGTATTGGACGGATTGTGTTTAGATAGAGCTTTACTGATGGTTTCTTTAACACATCTTGATAATTTCGCTGTGCCATATGTAAATAATGATATATACACGTTTTAGCAGAAAACATAGAAGGAATTGTTTCGATGATATTCTGAATTATTTGATCATTTTTTTGATAGATTATGCTTGAATGTAACCATTCTAAAAGGGTTGGATTTGACTTTTTTAATAAAAATAAAGCCTTTTGTAAATCCCATCCATGAAGATCGAGCGAATCATTGATCGGTAAGGAAATGACATCATTTTTTTATCAATTGATAAGTACCACTTAATTGGCCGAATGTAAAGAAATCGAACATCATAGTCACTATTCTCGGTATCAAGTCCAGTCGATCTACTACCGGCTTCACAAGCGAAAATAATTTTCACATTATGAGTGTTTTCAACTAGTTGAAGCTGTTGGTTAATCATAAAATCGCCACCAGTATAGGGAAAAGTAAAGACAGTGCGACTAATCTCACTGCCTTGTAGTGGAAATGCTTGTTAGGTTATTTCCACTTTTCTTATTATACGCTCTTAGAATAATAATTCATATACTTCGCTTAACTCATGAGCGCGTTTTTGATCCTGTTCTTTCTTGGCGTAGGTTATTTCATTTTTTAATACAAGATCAAGCACGGCCATATCAGCTTCATTTAAATCATTGACAAATTCACCCTCGTTTTCATAACCGTTTTCTTTAAGCTTGTTATAAATTCTTTGGCAGCTTGGGTATTTTTCTGTATAGTTCGATAATGATTCCCGTAAATAGCCTAATGTTGCATCCATCAAGATAACCTCCTAAATATTATGTTTTTCGCAATATGTATCAACAATGCCCTCTATTTGACTGAGGTCAGGAAATTCTCCAGAGAAATTGAAGATGATCTCTTCAATAAACTCACCATTTTTTGAAACATGAATTGCGCCTGCTTGATTTATGACACTAAATTCTGGTTCAAACCGATACCCATTGCGATCAATCGCCCCCACGAAAACCACTCCTTTGTTTTTCTGAAAGTCTTGCCACTTTTATTATGACTCACTAATGGAAAATTTATTGTTCAGACACAGAATAAAACATTTTTTAAGCGTTAATGTGCATATTAAAACTGTAAGACTGAAAAAAGGGGGATTAGTATGGAACCTATTCATAGGGAAGCTATTTTAAATGAAATGAACCAATCACTTCCGAAATTACTGGAAAAATATGATCTTGAAGATGTTGGTATTTTCCAAGAAGAAGGAGAAGGAAATCGCTATTACTTAGGATATACAGTTAGGAAGAATGGTGAAGTGTACATGATCCATCAAGCATTTAGGAAAAATGAATCCGGTAATTTAGCTTCAGATGAACAAAACTGGGTCATTGAGAGTGATGACGGAGATTCAAGAGGATATGAAAGTCTTGATGCAGTTTTTTCACATTTAGATGGCCAATTTAATCAATAAGAAAAGCGATATAGGTAAACAAACGTTAAATTCTTCACGATTACTATCTACCTAAAAGCAGCAAAGGTTACTACAACAGCATCATTAAAAAAGGCTACCAAATGGCAGCCTTTTAAAATTTTATTTAGTGCGATTGTTTTTTTAATTAATAACCATAGCCTACGTAAGAAGATCCGATGATTACTAAAAGAATAAACAATACTACAATTAACGCGAATCCTGCAACCATGTGATCTACTCCTTTATCTACGTTTAATCGAAAACATCTTCGTGGTTACTATACTCATAATAGTTAAAGTGTATAGGCAAATCACGGTTTAGGAAGTATGTCATGGATGCCTAGTTAATCCTATCTATACCCGAATGGCGGTCTTCCAAAGTGTCCGCCATGATGCCCATGATGCCCATGATGCCCATGATGCCCATGATGTCCATGGTGTCCATGGTGTCCATGGTGTCCGTGGTGCCAATGATGCCCATGGTGTCCATGATGTCCATGATGTCCGTGGTGTCCATGATGCCATCCATGATGCGGACCGAATCCTGTTCCATATGGTGCCCCAAATCCGCCTCCTAACGCCCCACCTACGACGAATGGCAGAGTGGCCGCGCCTAAAAACGGTAATAGTCTTTCATCATTTTGATCATATTGAGAAAATTGATTTATTTGTTCTGGATAGTAGTTATACATTGAGTAGCCTCCTTGAGTTTGGTTTCCATTTATACTATGTATTTGTCTATTTATGGAGCATGTACCCAGCGCCTACTTTTCCAAAGATCTCAAAGAGCATAAGTGTAGATAAAAAACTCTATTTCCAGTATAATTATATTAGATAAGATGAAAGGTAGTGTTACCTATGGATATCTTTACATTCCCTGACAAGGCAGCAGGTGGCTTTGGTTATGCATATTTAGCAATGGCAGTTCTCTTTATTGTGGCAAAAATAACCTTGTCTAAATTAAAAAAAGCCGATAAAAAAGCAAAAGAAGAAGTTGCTCGTATTGAAATGGAAATGAAACATGAAAATCTAAACCAAAACTAGAAGAACGTCTTAATAGTGGCTGTGAAAATAGTCATAATATAACCCGCCAGTTTAGAGCTGGCGGGTTAGTGTTTTTAGAAGCCGATATTCGATAGCATTTAATTGTTACATTATTCTTTGTTCGTCGATAGGTCTTACTTCTACACTAAAGTCGTACTGTAGCTTTTAAACTAAACTGAAACGGAAATTTCCCCTTAAAGAATGGATATTGATAAACCCCTCTCTCAACCTCTTCCATACCCCCGTTGTTCCAGCATAAGGTATCAAATTCATGAAAAAAGTCAATCGCTAAACCTGCTTTAGCTAATGAATTAATAATGTCACTCATCGTATACATCCAAAAATAATTCTCGCCTTCTTTTGGCTCAGAGGCATAACCGCCGATGATCGTACTTACATCAGGAGTCTTATTGAAATATGGATACTTAATTGAAACTTGATTTTCTTTCAGCTTTTCCTCGTCCATTGTCATAAAGTAAGGATGGCTGTCATTGATGTAAAAGAAACCATCGTCCTTTAGGAGATGTTTAATCGTTGCACCCCACTTATCCAAGTCTGGTAGCCAGCCAATAACACCTTCAGAGGTGAACACAATATCGTATCTTTCACCGTGCTTCTCTGCTAGTTCCATAATGTCGGATTCTATGAACCTGACGGTAGAAACTCCAAATTCTTCTGCTAGTTTTCGGGCATATTCTATATTTTCTGGAACTAGATCAACACCAGTCACAGTTGCCCCCAATCTAGCAAGCGAAATGGTATCAGCACCGGTATTACATTGTAGATGGATAATTGATTTACCTTGAATGTCTCCTAGTTCCGTTGTAATAATGTTGTTTAAAAGTGATTTTTCTTGACTAAGGAGCTTTCTGAAATTATGATAATGATCTTCTGATAACAATCCCCAAGCTTTTTTATTAGCCTCTATCTCTTTCATTTTAGTTCCCCCTCTATTTAGTAAATACACAAAAAATTTTTATTGATGTCGGATAAGTCAAATCAGTAGCTGTTATTTGCTTTTAGGCATGTGCAATAAGCGGAAACTTGAAGTACTCAGGAAACTTGACGCTAGCCGTTCTAACTAGAAAAAGATCATCCGTTGTAAGGATGCGTGTGCCTTTTGAGTGTAAATCTTTAAAATCTGGCGTGTAGTAAAAAACAACCTCTGTTGTCTCGTTAGTAGAAATATAGGTAAGAAGATCATGTAACAAAATCTGTTGATCACTAAATACACCGTAAATATGCAATTTCTTAGCTTTCCTTTGATAGATAACTACTGCGTCGAGTTCTTCTATGTAATAAACGCTATTTCCAAATCCATAGATACTGTAAAATCCGAGGACATGCTCCCCCTTTTCGATATCAAAGTTATGTGATGAATTTTTCTTTGCATAATAGTCGAAAATCATTTGTTTATCGCCTTCAAAGCTTAGTTTTTGTGACTTGTAAGTATGGTCAGTTGACTGAACTGAGATTGAAAACGTTGACTCATGTACTTGGTGGAACCCATATTTTTTATAGAAATTGTTGTGAACATCTTCATCAGCAAATAAGAAAAACAGATCGTTTTCTTGTTCATGTTCAGCAATTACTTTGTTCATTAAGCTACCTGCAAGACCTTGTTTTTGATAGTCAGGGTGGGTCATAACCGTTCCAATTTGAATGGCGTGTTTTTTTACGCCTTCAATGACCATTTGCATTTTACTAATGGACACATTCGCAACAATTTTGTCATTATCTAAATAGGAATAGCATATATAGCGGTCATTCCAAAAACCTTGTTGATACCATGGCTCGAAGTCAATCTGAAATGTACTTTTCGCTAGTTCATTAAAACTTGCCCTATATTGCTCGTGGTGTTTATAGTCTTTTATAAAAGTAAATGAATTCAACGAAATTCCCCCTATCTTTTATCTAGCCTGAAATTGCTGAGCAAATTGGGATATTGCTTCATGATTTAAGGTAGAAACATCCTCAGCATCGCCCTTCATCTTTTTAATGATTGCTTTTTCTAAAAAATTCATTTTTCCAAATAGAAACTCTCCACCAAATAATCCGTTTGCTACGGATTGGTTGCGTAAATCTTCGCTGAACGCTTGTTCAAATTGAGCTTGAGCTTGCTCGCCCTCGTACATACAACAAAGGAATAAGCCGACTTTCTTTTTCAATAGTTGTTGTTCGCTATGCTTAATAAACTTTGTCACTTTTCGTTGGATCGTTCCAACGTGAATTGAGCCACCTAAAATCACTGCATCAAATTCAGTAATGTCTGGTAACCTTGTATTATTTAAATCTACCAAAGAAACATGACCACTTAGTTCTTTACAAAGAAGGGTTGCAGCTTTTACTGTAGTTCCATGAGAAGAAGCGTAAATTATGACGGTTTTATTCATCTCATTTTTTTCTCCTTTTTGTTAAGTCCTTTTGCTTTCACGAAATAAAAAAACCGCAGCCAAAAGATCGCTCTGTTTTGGGCTACGGGCTTGTGTGTTATTAGAGCTGTGTAATTAAAACGTATCACCCAAAAAAATGGATGTCAATAGTTTCCTTTGAAAGGGCTAGCATCTCATGATAGCCCTCTTCTTCTTTAGAGTAAGATGTTTCTTCACAGGTTTTTGTTTTCTTCGGTTAGGAAATAGAAAACTTAACCATCATGGTCTCGGGGCATCTTTTCTAATCAAAAAAGTAAGTTCTACCCGTGTATATAGTTATTCAACCGCTCATTGTTTAGAAAAAAATCCTTAGATTAATCGTACGCCCCTTATTGGGTTGTCTTGTTGCTTTATCATTTCATTTCGCTCTCCGCCATCAGATAATTCTTCTGAAAATTCATGATCTTCAGTTGGATTAGCGCGCTTTGAAGCTTTAATATCACCTGGTGTTACATTGTTATTTGGAGCTGCTTCGTGATTAAGTTTACTCATGGTTACCCCCCTTTCTTTTATGTAGCATTCCCAATCTGCATGAAACAAAAGAAAAAGTGGAAAAATAACCTGATTTGTAAAAAGGGGGATAATAATGTGACTCAGCAAGACATGAAACAATATAAAGTAACAAGAGGAAATGCTAAAGATAGCGGGATATCAGCAACGTACGAATATACAAGTGGCAACATAACAAGTAAAAGTAATGGGAAAAAGCAAGGAGGAAAAAAGGAAAATGAAGGATAAAGTAAAGAAATTTAATGAAAAAAAATCAGAATTAGATGAAGTTTATGGGGTAGAACCAGAAATGAGCCTTCAAAATGCTAAGTTTTCTACAACAGATAATGAGTATTTGAGTGAATATGGTGATAAAAAGAATACCTAATGACATGAAATACAAACACCACCAACAAGGAAGGCGTTGGTGGTGTTTGACATGTGTATTATTCAAACATTGGTTTCACATCGTAGCCTCTTGACTGCAAAAGGTCGACAATACTATTTTCCCCAACTAAATGAAGCGCACCTACGACTACAAAGTATGTCTCAGATGATTCATTTTTTAAGAAGTCTTCGATCTTCTCTGTCATCTTAAGGTCACGCTCGTCAGTTAGTGCGTAAAAATACTCAAGAAAATCTTGAGACTGCTCTCCTTCTAGTATCCGCAACTTACTTAGTGCTTGTATATCACCGCTCGTCCACAAGGACATTAACTCAGCGATTTTTTCTTGATTTGTTTCTTGCTCAAATAAGGTTGAATATAAAGCTTGTTCCTGAGACTCGGGCGATAAAAGTGTATAGAGGTCTAGCTGTTGTTTCACTGTTTCTAAACTAATTATCTCTTTATTATCATCCACTGCTTTTCTTAGAAAATATTGATCGATACCTAGATCTGAACTGTATCCAGCCTCTTCTAGAAGAGCCGCTTCTACCATATCGGAAACCAACCAGGGTTTAAATAGTGTAACCGCTTCGGCCTGTAAGCCAAGATTTCTTAGCGTTTGTAACAACTCGTCGTAAAGTTCACTAGCGATATGGTCCTCTATGGTCGTTCCATCATTGTAAATGCCAATTTCACTAAGTAACTTCATCATTTCCGTTTGATTTAAATCATTCACATTTACTTCGACAGCTAAATAATCTGAGGCTTTATAAGCAGCATCAATTTCGTCAGCTAATGGATAGAGAGCTGGTATGCCTATGTGAATTGAGCCTAATAAATAGACAGTATTCTCTTCATGAGTAACCTTGTAAAAAATCCCTTTTGATGCCTCTTCTTTTGGATCAAGTTGATCCATTGTTTTTTCTGTGCATCCAAAGAGGAAAATCACTAGTACCAACAGTAACCCTAACTTTTTCAACAACATGTAATGCCTCCCCACACTCTTTTGTTATAGTACCTATACGTGTGAAAAATAAAAAGGTTGCAGTTTAGATGATTGCTAATAATCGTTCCACAAACTTTTCTGAATCAAGTCTAGCTGCTACAAAAGGAGGACGAATCTGTTTTGCTCCCTCCAAAGGTTGGCCAAGCCATAATACATGTTGATCAATAATGATAAAAGGAAATGGAAACAGTTCATGGATAACGGTGACAGGTTGCCTAATTGGTACTACCTGATTTGAAAAGATCGTCACTTGAATTTTTTTCGGTAAGGCCTGTAACTGGGCTACCCACTCACTAGTCAAAGACGTTCCTTCTGGCAATGAAATCATGACTGTCTTTTTTGCTTCTAGGAGATCTTTAAAAACAAGTTCTAACTTAAGGGCGTGAATCCAACGGAGTTTTGGGTGCTGCTGCTTGATCCACGTACCAATTTGCTGATGCGTAATGATTTGCTTCGTTTGTTCTTGATGATCGACTAGTTGTCGGATCGTTTTCCCTTTGTAAACCGTATTTTTCATAAAGGAACGGTCGCTCACATGAATGAACTTTCCTTTGGTCCTTGTTATTGCAACATTTACTAATCGTTCACTATCTTTTCCGGTAAGGAGCATACTTGGACGATCTTTTGGATAACTATCGACTGTATCAAAAACCATCACGTCTCGTTCACTTCCTTGAAACCTGTGAACAGTAGCAGCAATGATATCAGCACTTGCAAGCTCCTTCTCATACAGACTTTGGAGAAGCTGTTCCATTAGCATGGCTTGGGCGCGGTAAGGAGTGACATAACCTATTGACCTTGCTCCACTAGTGTAGGACTCGTGAATTAGTTGAAAGGAAAGTAACAGCTGCCATAAATTCAGTCTTGATTTTGACGCTCTTTCTTGGATGCAATGTTGACCTGTGTAGCTTGTATCGACAAGCACTGATGCGAGGTTCGGGAAAGGGCCTTGTTCGACCAAATCATTTCTTTTTTTGCTCATACTAGGATGATCAAAAACTTTTGATCCGTAAATGTACTGATTTGTAAAAGCAGATATTTCTGGGTGCATCCTGCGTTGTTCTTTTAGTAGCATCAGATGTGGGTGCCAGTTACCACTTTTAAGAGCATCAACAATCCCTGCGGCATGAAAGATATCTTCTCTTAGCCATTTATCGACCAGTGCATGGCGTGCAGCTGCAATAGGTGGCAACTGTTTAAAATCGCCAGAGATAATCACGCGTTTCCCAAGACTTGCGGCAAAAGCCGTTTGAGGAACATAAGCCATACTAGCCTCATCAATGATAACAAGATCAAAATTCTCCTCATAAATGGTAGCGTCTGTGGCAGCTTTGGCTAAGGTTGTTCCAACAATTTTTGCTGTTTTTAAAAATTTAATTTCTTTTTGGCGCACTTTTTCAAGTAAGACAGCTAGTTTTTTTTCCAGGACTAACAGAGTTTCACTGTCTCGCTTGCTGAATGAATGAGATAAATCCTGTTTTAATAATCGTTTCTCCGTAGTGACTACTTCTCTTTCTTTTGCCAATTTCGGATCTTGTGTTTCGAGGAGCTTTTGGGTAGTAATGGGCTCCTGAAGTGAAGTCCCCGTTCCATAGCGAAGGATATCACCTTCTGAGAAGCGTTCTTTCTTTAATAAAAATTGGACAATCTCCAAAAGGAGCACATCAACTGCTTGATTACTATGGGAGACGATCAGTACGCGTTTTCCTTGAAAATATTTATTTGCTGCGACGCGAGCTAAGGTGTATGTTTTTCCAGTGCCTGGCGGTCCCCAGACGAAGGTTGCTGAATTATATTGTGATCTGAAAAATAATTCATGGGAATTACTTTTGTTTTTCTCTGTCGGGTGCTTTGGTGGAATGGTTGGTTTCATCATTTGTTTGACACGGTTTCGTTTCTGCTTGCTTTTCTTAAGTTCATCTAATCGTTGAATCAATTCTTCTAGTAGCTCCCAAGGGTCATGGAAAAGCAGTGCTTCATGAATCAGATCCCCTAACGTTCGTTCTAATGATACTAGTAAGCTCGTATCCTCTGCCGAGAGAATTCTTCCGGCAACTTTTTGGTTCCCCCACTGAATGGTTACATTGCTCCCGACAGCAATTATGACTTTTGTTGGAGTCTCAAAGTAATACGTAAACCCTTGATCATTCGAAACGAGATGACCATTATTCAGCTGAAATTTATTACTACCGTATTTTTTTAAGTGACTGATTTCTATTTGTAAGGCTTGCTGCCATTCTTTTAAATACTCCATCACGATACTTCCCTTTTGGTTGATTTTGAAACGAAGAAAGGCTGACATCATAGGAGTCAGCCTTAACATATAGTATATTAATATAACATAATTTCATAATTAGTTTAAGTCAAATCCTCCAGATGAGGTACGAACTTTGATTTCATAATCCCCAGAACCTACTTTTCCATAAATTTGATTATTCGATTTTTCTTCAAATGTCATCCCAGGCACAGAAACATTCCCTTTGCCAGAGCTACCTTTAAAGTCGATGATCGCTGATGAAAGCTCATCGAAGCTAACCTCCACGCGCCCGCTTGAAGTCGAGACATTAATATTCCCGTTTAATTGTTCGTTTTCTATCGTAATTCGTCCAGAACTTGCTGCTGCGGTTATCTCACCTTCACTATCAATTATGTCAATTTTCCCTGATGATGTAGCAACATTAATTTTTTCAGTTAAGAGGTTTTTTAATGTAACGGCCCCACTACTTGCTGCCGATTTAACTGTTTTTGCCTGACTATTTTTGGCCTCGATTCGTCCACTTGAAGATGCTAAATTGAGTTCTTTTTCTGCATGTAAGCCTGAAACTTCAATGCTTCCAGAACTAGCTCTTAACTCGATATTCGTTGCCGCTAGATCTTCAATCGTTATTGCTCCAGAAGAAGTTTGAATTGTAATCGAGTCATATAGTTTTTCAGGTACGTAGATTTCCAGCTTCGCATTAATAATCATCGATCCAAAGAAGTTTCGTATTGTCTCGTTTTTTCTATTTACCTTTACTTTCAATTTGTTTCTATTGGTACTAACATCTAGTGAAAATGAATTTTTCAGCTTACTACTAACCTCACCATTTAGTTCGATCGTGATTTCGTCACTGTCAGTTGGAATGAGATAAACACTTGGTGAAGACGAATGAATGTCGATCGTTGTTATTTTGTCACCATCGACCACTTTACTCTCGTTTAATTCGACAGTACTACTAGAAAAGAAGTTAAAAACAGGTTGCTGATTCGATTGAAAAATGAAAGCTAATACACCGATTGCAATCAGTGCTAAACCTAGTAAAGCCCCTTTATTCATTATTTGACCTCCCTTTTATCTGAACATTTTTCTTGGCTCTGTTCTATATATTCATTTTAGGTTATTCCCTCGTCTTCCAAAATCAACCTGAGCTATATTTCTCTCTAAGACCTAAGGCGTATTTTACTTACTATACAACTAAATGATACCATATTTTGGATTCTGAAAACGCTAAAAAAAGCCCTATTGGATATACGCGGGCTCTTAGTTCACTAATTTGTAACAAGCGTTACGTGGCAATTTTTTGTTTGTATTCAATTTGCTGCTTTGGACGATAAAAAGAACTTACGGCAATCGTCATGATCGGACCAACCCATGCAAAAGCAGCAAATAATGCATAATCCAAAGTTGAGACGCCAATAGCTGCTGCTGATAAAATTGCTAGCATGTTCCACGGTACTAACCCTGATACCACAAGGGCGGAATCACAAACAACTCTACCTAGATCCTCTTTCTCGTAGCCAGCATCTACCCAGGTGTCTTTTAATGATCGGCCAGTAAGCATAACGGGAAACGCTTGGTTACAACCAACAATTGCAAAGAGAATCCCAATCGCAACCGTTCGAGCTGTAAAGCTAGTAAGTGTATAAGCTTTCTCAAACATTTTTTTCATAAAAACCTTAAATAGCTGTGTTTTATCTAAAATTCCGTTCATCATGCTTGCTAGGGTGATAAATAAAAATAATTGGCCCATCGTGAGGATTCCTCCCCCTCGTAAGATTGTTTCGAGATCACTATTTGAATGTCGATAACCAAATGCTAAGTGATCAATCATCGTTAAGCCATCTAATTGTTGCAAAAACAGGGCAACAATTACTCCTGTTAAAACTCCTAATCCCAATGAAGTAACTGTACGCATCTTTAGTATGATGCTCCCAAATAAAACAATGATTGGGAGGAGAGCAATCATTGAGATTTGAAAATACTCCTGTAATAATTGCGTTACCGCCATTTCATCCATTACTTCTTGTGGTTCGA
>NZ_JACEHK010000007.1 GCF_025377685.1 Anaerobacillus sp. CMMVII
AACAAAGAAAATTTCATTTAAAATGATGCGAAATTTTACATTTTTTTAGGGTCTTTTCTAATACATTGCTCCTGCGGTTACTCGTCGCACAAAAAAACTTGTTGCTATTTAACCTCAAATAATTCGAAAAATACCTTAGATGAAGATATCACCCAATAAATTGAGTAAGAAAAGAGCACTACTTTACTAAATAAGTAGTGAAATCTTAGTATTTATGTGTAAAAATCCGCCTTTTGGGATTTTTACGAAAGCAATAAAACGCTACGAAAACAGCTTTTTTTTAAAACAGACTTGACAATTAGGGGTTATTGTCCTTATAATTTACAAGACTGTCTTAATCGAGTATTTCCTCAGGGAGGTGTAATAAATGGGAAAACCAACTTTCCAACCAAATAATCGTAAGCGTAAAAAAGTACACGGTTTCCGTGCAAGAATGGCTACTGCGAATGGCCGTAAAGTATTAGCACGCCGTCGTCGTAAAGGAAGAAAAGTATTGTCTGCATAGGCCACTGTTGTCAGTGGTCTTTTTTTCTAATGCTTTAATAAAACCTGGTTATTCTAACCACTGGAATTGATTTATTTCGTGGGAAAAGGGCATTATCGCCTTTTTGAGATTAGCCAGGTTTTCTACATATAAAATAGAAGTACAAAAAAAAACGTACTGATAATGTTTAGAATGCTCCGTTTTTGATATGATGAGAATAGATTCGTATATAACAAAATGGAAAGCGTTTTAATGAAAGTAAATGGGATCCTTAGTGAATTCTATTTACAGTTTAGACTTCGAAGTCGAATAATCTGCCAGGGAAAGAGTGAAAAAACACACTCCTTGCTCCTGCGGTTACTCGTCGCAAAAAAGCATCTGCTCCTGCGGTTACTCGTCGCAAAGCTGCTTGGTAGTTTTTTCAGGAAGTAGCCTGTCAGAACATTCACTTGTCGGGTCTAAGCGGGCCGCTTCCACTTTAACATCGAGGTGTAACGTGAAGAAGGAATATCGAGTTAAAAAAAATGACGAAATTTCTCTTATTTTTAAAGATGGGAAATCCGTCGCAAACAGACAATTTGTTTTATATATGCTTGAGAAAAAAGGTCAAGATCATTTTAGACTAGGTGTGTCTGTCAGTAAAAAGCTAGGAAATGCGGTAACCAGAAATAGGATCAAAAGGTTAATGAGAGAATCGGTTTTTCAACTTAGTGAAGATTTAAAACAATCTTACGACTATCTTCTTATTGCAAGAATACCGTGCGTAGAAATGGATTTTCATGAAATGAAAAAAAGTATTTCTCACGTGTTTTATAGAGGGTATGCATTTAAAAAGAAGGGTGAGTAAATCTTGAAGATAATTAAAAGGATTTTAATTGGGATCATTCTTTTTTATCAGAGATATATTTCAAGATTCACACCGCCGACTTGTCGTTTCTACCCAACGTGCTCTCATTATGGTTTAGAAGCAATACAACGTTTTGGTCCAATTAAGGGAAGCTGGTTAACTGTGAAACGTATTTTGAAGTGCCAGCCTTTTCACCCTGGAGGCATTGATTTGGTTCCAGAGAAAAAAGAAGAATAAAGCAATAAATATCATAACTAGACTTGTATTATTACTAGCTTTTGCGTTATCTTTAATGTTAGAAAGATTACGTACTAATTGGTTATCGAATTTGTTGGAGTTCAAGGAGGAAGTAGTAGTGAAGAAAAAGTTAGGGTTAATATTAATGCTACTCGCTTTTGTTCTACTAGCAGTAGGGTGTGGAAATCTTGAGGTCCCTATAACTGCAGAGAATAAAACGGGTATTTGGGAGAATTACTTTGTTTACCCGCTATCTTGGTTAATAATCGAAGTTGCGAATTTCTTTAATGAAAGTTATGGGCTTTCAATTATTTTCGTAACAATTATTATTCGTATTGTATTGTTACCGTTAATGATTAAACAAACAAAGAGTTCAAAAGCAATGCAAGCAATACAGCCTGAAATGACAAAATTAAAAGAAAAATATAGTGCGAAAGATCAAAAAACACAACAAAAACTTCAACAAGAAACAATGAAGTTGTTCCAAGAGCATAAAGTAAATCCTCTAGCTGGGTGTTTACCAATTTTTGTTCAAATGCCGATCTTATTTGCGTTTTATCATGCAATTATTCGTACAGGTGAAATTGCAAATCACAATTTCTTGTGGTTTGACCTAGGAGCAGCAGATCCTTATTACATTTTACCGCTTGTTGCCGGTGCTACGACGTTTATCCAACAAAAATGATGATGATCACAGATAATCCGCAAATGAAAGCATTACTTTACATTATGCCAGTAATGATTATTGCATTTGCTGCATTTTTCCCATCTGCATTAGCTCTTTATTGGGTGGTTGGTAACGTATTTATGATTGTTCAAACGTATTTTATTACTGGACCGAATGTAGGCAAAGCTAATGGTAATGCTAAAACAGGGGGAACAAAAAAGTGAAAAAAATAACTGTTTCAGGGAAAACCGTTGATGAAGCTGTTCAATCTGCTCTAAAGCAATTAAATACAACGAGAGAAAGAATCTCATTTCACATCGTAGAAGAACCTCAAAAAGGATTTTTAGGTTTAATTGGCGTAAAGCCAGCAGTTGTTGAAGTTGAGATGAAACCTGATGCAGCAGAAGAAGCAGTTAACTTTCTTCAAGAGGTTACGAAAAATATGGGCGCTACAATAGAAATCAATCAAGTTGAAACAAAAGAAGGTTTATTATTAAACCTTAGTGGAGACGGGATTGGGATGCTCATTGGTAAGCGTGGGCAAACTCTTGATTCACTTCAATATTTAGTTAATCTAGTTGCAAATCGTCATTCGGAAAACTATATGCGAATTGTTTTAGATGCTGAAAATTATCGTGATCGTCGTAAGGAATCACTTGAACAATTAGCGAAACGACTTGGACATAAAGCTGTTAGAACAAGAAAAGAAGTTATTTTAGAACCTATGAATGCCTTAGAAAGAAAAATCATTCATACTGCTTTACAAGAAATCAAAGGGGTAAAGACATATTCTGAAGGGGTAGAACCAAACCGTAGAATTGTAGTCGCTCCAGCTGGTAAATAAATTAATTTCAAGAAGCCTATGCTAGTGTGAAAACACTGGTGTAGGCTTTTTTAGTTGAGAGTTATGAGTTATGAGAGGGCATTTGCTTCAAAGCTATTCTATCAACAACTCAAAACTCAAAACTTATTCACATGTGGAAAACTAGAACTTTTGTTTTTAAAAAGAAAGAAAAATCAAGTTGTGGATATGTTTTATGGTTGATAATTGTGAAAAACGGAGACAATAGTTTAATGGAGTAGATGGAAAATCTTTTTATTAAAGAGAGACTGTGGTATTCTTGATAGTTAGGGACAGTAGAAGAAAATACATAAGTGAAAGTTATGTTTTTATAGAGAATTAGGTGCCTGGCGTCAGGTGACTTAGGCATATTTCAAAGAGGTGAAGAAGAGATGGAGTTCGACACAATAGCTGCAATTTCCACAGCGATGGGGGAAGGAGCGATTGCTATCGTTCGTGTTAGTGGCGATGATGCAGTTGCTGCAGTAAATAAAATCTACAAGGGTAGAAAATCTTTAGAAGAGGTGGAAAGTCATACGATCCACTACGGTTATATTGTTGATAAAAGTTCTGAACAATTGATAGATGAAGTAATGGTATCAGTTCTAAGAGCACCGCGAACATTTACAAGGGAAGATATTGTTGAAATTAACTGTCATGGTGGCTTAGTTTCCGTTAACCGTGTTCTGCAGCAAGTCTTGCAGTCAGGAGTTCGATTAGCAGAGCCAGGAGAATTTACAAAACGTGCATTCTTAAATGGACGTATTGATTTATCACAAGCTGAAGGTGTGATTGATTTAATCCGTGCCAAAACAGATAAAGCAATGAATGTGGCAATTGGGCAAGTAGAAGGCAGATTGTCCAAAAAGGTTCAAAAGCTTAGACAAGCTCTTCTTGAAACAGTAGCCCATGTTGAAGTGAATATTGATTACCCAGAATATGATGCTGAGGAAATGACAACTAATCTTCTTTTAGAAAAATCAACGTATGTAAAAGATGAGATTGATAAATATTAAATACAGCTGCCCAAGGAAAAATTTTACGTGAAGGTTTGTCGACGGTGATTATTGGAAGACCAAATGTAGGGAAATCTTCCTTATTAAATAGTTTAGTACATGAAGCAAAGGCTATTGTGACCGATATTCCAGGTACAACAAGAGATGTCATTGAAGAGTATGTTAATGTCAGAGGTGTCCCTCTGCGTTTACTGGATACAGCTGGAATTAGGGAAACTGAAGATATTGTTGAAAAAATTGGGGTTGAGCGATCACGCAAAGTAGTGAAGGAAGCTGAACTAGTTTTACTTGTTTTGAACTTCGGTGAAACGTTAACTAGAGAAGATGAGAGTTTATTTGAAATTATTGAAGGTATGGATGCGATCATCATTGTCAATAAAACTGACATTGCTCAACAGATTGATCTAAATAGAGTACATGAGTTAGCTAAAGGTCGGCCAGTTGTTACTACCTCATTAGTCGAGGATGAGGGGATTGATGATTTAGAAGAAGCGATCGCCAAGCTATTCTTCCAAGGTAATATTGAAGGTGGCGATTTAACGTATGTATCTAATTCAAGACATATCGCTTTATTGCATCAAGCAAAGGGGACTATTACTGATGCTATTGACGCACTTGAATCAGCTGTACCAATTGATATGGTTCAGATTGATATAACTAGAACATGGGAATTATTAGGCGAGATCATCGGTGATACCGTTTCGGAAAGCTTAATTGATCAACTTTTTTCACAGTTTTGTTTAGGGAAATAAACCAAGTTTTGAGTGTTGAGTTAAGAGTGATGAGTTGTGAAAGTTCGGCTTCGGAAGCAGTTCTGAAAAACTCAAAACTCAAAATTCAAAACTCATCACTGCTTTTAAAGAGGAGGAAAAATTGATGGAATATCATGCTGGAGAATTTGATGTTATCGTTGTTGGCGCAGGGCATGCGGGAGTAGAGGCTGGCCTTGCAGCCGCACGAATTGGTGCAAATACGTTAATGCTAACATTAAATTTAGATGCAGTTGCATATATGCCTTGTAACCCTTCTGTAGGTGGTCCTGCAAAAGGTATAGTCGTTCGGGAAATAGATGCCCTGGGTGGTGAAATGGGACGCAATATTGATAAAACTCATATTCAAATGAGAATGTTAAACACTGCAAAGGGGCCTGCAGTTCGTGCACTGCGTGCGCAGGCTGATAAATATATGTACCAGCACGAAATGAAGAAAACAATTGAAGAGCAAGAAAATCTCTTATTAAGGCAAGGGATGGTTGAGAAGCTAATCGTTGAAGATGGTGTATGTCGTGGTGTTGTGACAAATACTGGAGCAACCTATAAAGCTAAGGCGGTTATCATCACAACTGGGACCTATTTACGAGGGAAAGTTATTCTTGGTGATCTAGCCTACGAAAGTGGACCAAATAATCAACAGCCATCTGTTAATTTGGCCTATGACTTATTAAATCATGGCTTTCATTTAGTTCGTTTTAAAACAGGGACACCACCTCGTGTTCAAGGTGACACAATTGATTATAGTGTTACTGAGATCCAACCTGGTGATAATGAGCCGCGTGCTTTTTCATATGAAACGAAGGAATTTAATGTTGATCAACAACTGCCTTGCTGGTTAACATATACAACAGATCGAACACATGAAATTATTAATAGCAACTTACACCGTTCGCCAATGTATTCAGGAGTAATAGAAGGAACTGGACCAAGGTATTGTCCATCAATCGAAGATAAAATCGTTCGATTTAGTGATAAACCTCGACACCAAATTTTCCTAGAGCCAGAAGGAAAAAATACATCAGAGGTTTATGTTCAAGGTTTTTCAACCAGCTTGCCTGAAGAAGTGCAGCTAGAAATGTTAAAAACCTTAAAAGGACTGGAAAATGTTAAGATGATGCGACCAGGATATGCGATTGAGTACGATGCAGTCGTACCTACGCAGCTTTGGCCAACATTAGAGACCAAGTTGGTTGAGAACCTCTTTACAGCAGGTCAAATTAACGGAACATCAGGCTATGAGGAGGCTGCAGGGCAAGGGATTTTTGCAGGAATTAATGCAGCATTGAAATCCTCAGGTAAAGAGCCAATTATCTTTGATCGATCTGAAGCTTATATCGGAGTATTAGTTGATGACTTAGTTACAAAAGGCACGAATGAACCATACCGGTTACTTACCTCTAGAGCCGAGCATCGCTTAGTATTACGTCATGATAATGCGGATCTAAGACTAACTGAAATTGGCTATAAAGTTGGGCTAATCCCGGAAGAACGCTACCAACGTTTTATCGCTAAAAAGGAACAAATTAAACGTGAAATTGAGCGGTTAGAACAAACAATGATAAAACCAACAAGTGAAGTGCAAGCGTTACTAGCTGAAATCGGATCTTCACCATTGCAGGATGGCTACAAAGCATCCGTTCTTTTAAAACGTCCTGAAATAACCTACCAATTTATTGCTAGGTTATTCCCGAGTGACGAAAAAGTCTCTTCTGAGGTTGCAGAGCAGGTTGAAATTCAAATTAAATATGCCGGGTATATCGAAAAACAATTTCAACAAATTGAAAAAATGAAGAAAATGGACGATAAAAAGATTCCTGAAGATCTTGATTATCATGCAATATCAGGACTTGCGACTGAGGCTCGTCAAAAGTTAAGCGAAGTAAGGCCACTTTCCGTTGGGCAAGCTTCAAGGGTTTCAGGAGTGAATCCAGCAGATGTGTCAATCCTGTTAGTTTACCTAGAGCAAGGCAAATTAAAAAGAACGAAAGAAAGTGATAGTCATGAATAAAACACAGTTTCATATGAGTTTAGCCGAAAAAGGGATCGTACTAAATGATACACAGATGAATCAATTTGAGCTTTATTACCGTGAACTCGTCGAGTGGAATAACAAAATGAATTTAACGGCAATTACAGAGGAAGAAGCGGTATATTTAAAGCATTTTTACGATTCAATCAGTGCCGCTTTCTTTCATGATTTTACAAAGCCTTTACGACTTGTAGATGTTGGTGCTGGCGCTGGATTTCCAAGTATTCCCATTAAAATTTGTTTCCCGCACTTGCATGTGACGATTGTTGATTCTTTAAATAAGCGTATCTCTTTTTTACAACACCTGGCGACGACTTTAAACCTAAAAGATGTTTCATTCTTTCATGATCGTGCCGAAGCATTTGCAAAGAAAAAAGAGCACCGTGAAAGCTATGATCTTGTAATAGCAAGAGCTGTTGCAAGAATGCCAGTATTGGCAGAGCTTTGTTTACCTCTAGCAAAAGTCGGAGGGTTATTTTTAGCGATGAAAGGCCCAGAAGTAGTTAATGAAATTGCTGATAGTAAAAAGGCACTTTCTACCCTCGGGGGCGAAGTAGTTAGAAATGAAAGCTTACTATTACCATTTGAAGAGAGTACAAGGCATTTTGTTTTTGTGGCTAAAAGAAAGAAAACACCGAATACGTATCCACGTAAGCCAGGTACACCGAATAAACAGCCACTATAATAAGAAAAGCGCAAGCGCCCTGGGAGCCAAGGAACTTCCTCGGGTTACTTCTCTGCTTTGCGACGAGTAACCGCAGGAGCAGCGACAAAAGCTACTGACCTCGTTTACAACGTGTGTTACTTCTAGAGTTACTACATGCGGCTTTGCCTCGAGGACCTACTGGACCACAGAGGCAGCATTTAATGAACAAGGTTATTTGACCTCGAGGGGCTGGGCGGTGCTCCTGCGTCACTTCGTTTACTCGTCGCAAAACCTGCAATGAAGTAACTTCATTGATGTGTCTTGGAGCTAGACAGTTATTACGTTGAAATTTTATACATTCTTATCCTTTAAAAAGCGGTCTACAAACTAGAGAAGTTAACCTGCTTCTCTAGTTTCGAGCCCTTTTGTTTTAAAAGTTACTAGTTTGATATAGTAGCTAAGTTTTTTTTTTCTAATAAAAATGTTTCACGTGAAACATTTTTATTGTTTATAATGGTATTATTAAAGAAGGACTTTCTATCATAAATGTAGAATTAGTTAGGAAGGTAGTTTTCAGAGGGTGGTGTCGCGATGAAGCCGTTTTCACGCCTGTTCGGTTTTAATGAAAAGAGTGAAGAATTAATTGAACAAGTTGAGAAAATGAGGAACTAATGAAACTAATGATAACGAAGAAGTGAGGCAAATTCCTGTTAAGGATATAGCACCAAATCGTTTTCAGCCACGTACTGTTTTTGTTGATGAGCGAATTGATGAGTTAGCGCAAACGATAAAAACACATGGGGTAATTCAACCTATTATTGTCCGAGAACGAGATGGTCGCTTTGAGATCATCGCCGGTGAACGCCGCTGGCGTGCAGTGACAAAACTAGGGTGGGATCACATTCCAGCAATTGTCAAGGAATTTAATGACTCACAAACAGCTTCAGTTGCTTTAATTGAGAATTTGCAACGGGAAGGTTTAACTGCTATTGAAGAAGCTATTGCTTATGCTAAATTACTAGAGTTACATGGGTTAACACAAGAAAGTTTAGCACAACGCCTTGGGAAAGGGCAGTCTACGATAGCGAATAAGCTACGTTTATTACAATTGCCGGAGAAAGTTCAAGAAGCAATCCTAAATCGTGTGATTACGGAACGGCATGCTAGAGCACTTCTATCTGTAAAGGCTGTAGAAATTCAGGAAAAAATCCTAGTTGAAATCATCGAGAAGGGCTTAAATGTAAAACAAACTGAAGAACTTGTTAAGAGAATATTAGAAGGACCTATCAAAAAGAAAAAGCCACAACGTAAAGCTTTTTCAAGAGATATGCGTTTAGCCATGAATACAATTCGTCAATCTGTTGATATGGTATTAAAAAGTGGCCTTACGATAGACACTGATGAAGAAGATCATGATGAATATTATCAATTTACGATTAGAATACCGAAAAATAAATAATTTTAAGGTATTAATGGCTCACTTCCTCGGATTTGAGTTCTTTTTTTATTGATTTTTTCAAATAAGATTCGTTTTTAAAGAATTTTAATTTAAAAATAATAACTTAGTTTTAATTTTTCATGATAAAATGTAACTAATGTAGATTTGGGTTGCTAGATATCCAAGTTTCATAGAGTAAGATTGTAAAGAGGTAGGTGAACAATGGGGAAAGTAATTGCAATTGCAAACCAAAAAGGAGGGGTTGGTAAAACAACCACTGCTGTTAATTTAAGTGCTTGTCTTGCACATATAGGCAAACGAGTTCTATTAATTGACGTTGATCCCCAAGGAAATACTACGAGTGGAATAGGAATAGACAAAGGTGATGTTGAAAATTGTATTTACAACATCTTAGTTGAAGATATAAGTCCAAAAGAAGTAATTAGGAAAACGTCAGTAGAGGGGTTACATATTATTCCTTCTACCATTCAGCTAGCAGGTGCGGAAATTGAACTTGTCCCTACAATTTCAAGGGAAGTCCGTTTAAGAAGAGCGCTTGAGCAAGTAGAACTAGACTATGATTATATTATTATTGACTGTCCACCTTCTTTAGGTCTATTAACAATTAATTCTTTAACAGCTGCAAATTCCGTGTTAATTCCAGTTCAATGTGAGTATTATGCCCTTGAAGGATTAAGTCAACTTTTAAATACGGTTAGGTTAGTTCAAAAAGCATTTAAATAAAAACTTAGAAATTGAAGGGGTTTTATTAACAATGCTTGATGCAAGAACTAATTTAGGTATTCAAGTAATTGATGAAGTAAAAAATA